>JAZDPB010000001.1:0-12163 GCA_043797985.1 Chloroflexota bacterium | reverse complement strand
GCATTTGCTCAGCCGCGGGCAATATTGCCTCAGTTCTACCTAAATCGACAAGTATTTGCCTTGGTTCAATACGCTGCACCAACCCACTAACAATATTACCTTCTCTGCCAGCATATTCCTCCAATATGGCGCTATGTTCTGCTTCATGAAGACGCTGTAGAATGACCTGTTTCGCCGTTTGCGCAGCAATACGTCCAGCATTACGAGGAGTAGCTTCTACCACGATAGTCTCACCAATCTGCGCCTCCGGCTTAATTCGGCGAGTCTCGTCTAACAGAATCTCACAGCGACTATCCGAAAGCTGTTCAACCACAACTTTCTCTGCCCACACCTGAATCTTGCCACTCGTAGGATTAATCTTGACCGAGATATTCTGGTTAGTTGCGAAATCATCCTTCCTATAAGCTGATACCAAAGCGGCCTCTACGGCAGCAATAACTACTTCCTTAGGCAAATTCTTTTCCGCAGAGAGTTGCGTGATGGCGAGCACAAAATCACTCTTCATCTCAGTTTCGACCCTCCACTATTATTACTTCCACTATAACACAAAAAGTGGGAATAAACCCACTTCATTAATCAAGTAAAGTATATCACAATTCGATTTCAAGTGCAACCTTTGAGGAGCGAAAACTGAGTTGTCTGGAAATCCTGAAAGTGTTAGGCTATAATAAAAGCTATACTAGGGAGAAAGCGTGGACACAAAAAAATTAAAGACTTCAATCATAAACGAAGTAGAGGTTCACAAACAACAGCTCAGAGAACTGTCCCTGAAAATCCATTCCAACCCTGAGCTAGGTTTTCATGAAGAGAAGGCAGCCAATTGGTTAACTCGATACCTTGAGGAGAATGGCTTCTCTATAGAACGCGGTATCTGTGGGCTGCCAACTGCTTTTAAAGCAAGCTATGGGAAGCGAAGACCAGCTATCGCTATTCTAGCGGAATATGATGCCTTACCTGAACTGGGTCACGCCTGTGGTCACAATATCATCGCTACCAGCGCCATCGGTGCTGCGTTAGCTTCCAAGCCAGCTATCGACCAGTTGGGTGGCAGCATTCTGGTTATCGGCACACCAGCCGAGGAGCTATATGGGGGCAAGGTAATAATGGCAAAGAGGGAAGCTTTTAACAATCTGGATATAGCAATGATGATACACCCAGAGACATACGATGCTGCCACCACTCATGCTCTCGCCTGCCAGAATCTAGAAATTGAATTCTTTGGTAAAGCCGCTCACGCCGCTGCCCAGCCGCACGCAGGTATAAATGCCCTGGAAGCCATGATTCAATCCTTCAATGCCATTAATTCATTGCGCCAGCATATCAGGAGTACAGCCCGTATTCACGGCATTATTACCAATGGAGGCCAGGCGGCTAATATCGTCCCGGAACACAGTGCTGGCACTTTTATCGTGCGTGCCGCCGATGATGATTACCTGGATGAACTAGAACAGAAGGTCCTAAACTGTTTTATTGGAGCCGCCACAGGCACCGGTGCCGAATTAAAATATAAATGGGACGACATACGCTATGCTACCCTGCGTAACAACCTCGTTCTGGCTCAACTATTTATCGACAATATGGGAGCACTGGGGCGTAAGGTTGCCCTCTCTGAACCCGGGAGCGGCTTCGGTAGCACGGATATGGGTAATGTTAGCCACCTTGTACCCGGCATTCACCCCTTCGTGGCTATCGCTGAGAAAGGGACTTCTATACACTCTTCCCAATTTGCGTTGGCGGCGGCCTCAGAGACCGGAGTCAAGGGAATGCTTGATGCCGCCAAGGCTCTAGCCATGACCGTAGTGGACTTACTCGCCAATCCTGAGACATTAGCCAAGGTCAAAAAAGAATTTGAGCAAGGCAAACAATGAGGATAGGCATTCCCCGCGCTTTACTCTACTATCAATATTATCCTATGTGGAAGACCTTTTTCGAGGAACTGGGGGCAGAAGTGGTGGTTTCTCCACCAACCACCCAGGTTATGCTGGCATCAGGCTCATCCCGGGTAGTGGCTGATACCTGCTTACCGGTGAAGGTTTTTCTGGGTCACGTTCTTTCGTTGGTAGGAAAGTGTGACTATATTTTTATTCCCGCTGTCCGTAGTGTTAAGGACAGGGTTTATAACTGCTCCAAGTTTCTTGGTTTACCCGATATGACGAGAGCAACCATTCCCGAATCTCCTCCTATCTTAGAAATAGAGATTGACATCAACAAGGGAAAGCGTAAATTGTATCAAGCTATTTACCAATTAGGACGGCAATTTACCTGGAATCCATTCAAGGTCAGGAAGGCTAGCCTGGCTGCCTGGCAAGCCTACCTGAATTACCGAGGGCTAATGTCCAGCCAGGGATTGACACCCCCCGAGGCAATAGAGCGAATATCAGGCACATCCGAGGAACCCAAAGTATCTTCCAGCGACCAAACTTCGACACGGACCAGTATTGCCCTCATTGGGCACCCGTACCTTCTCTACGATGAATATATAAACCATCGCATTATTCACCGCCTGAAGCAGTCTTACGGAAAGGTATTGACCCCGGAAATGCTCTCTAGCGGGGAGATTGAGTCGGCTATAGCCAGACTAGGAGGCGGAGCCTACTGGACTTATGGAGAAGACGTCATTGGTGCTGGAGGCCACTACTTGCAAAGTGGCGCTGAAGGTGTTATTGGTATAATGGCTTTCGGCTGTGGTCCTGATTCGCTGATGATGGATACGGTACGTAGACAAGCAGCCAGGTCGAAGAATGTCGCATTTATGAGTCTCACTTTGGAGGAACATACTGCTGAAACCGGACTGGTTACTCGATTAGAAGCCTTCACCGATATGATATACCGAAGGAAAAGGCGGGAAGAAGTATGCGTATAGGCTTACCCCATATGGGTAATCTCTATATACCGATGAAAGCCCTGTTTCAAAGGTTGGATGTTGACTTCGTCATACCACCGCTCAATAACCAACGTACTCTATCCCTCGGCGTCAAGCACTCCCCGGAAGGGTTATGCATTCCATTCAAGTTAACTCTGGGCAACCTGATTGAAGCCGCTGAATTAGGGGCAGATACCATGCTTATGCCTGGTGGTTATGGAATCTGTCGTCTGGGCTACTATGCTAAGACACAGGAACAAATCCTCCACGACCTGGGGTATGATGTCAAGATAGTCCAACTGGGAGTCTCTGAAAACAAGCTCTTCGGCTTTCTGAGAATGATTAAGCGATTGGCAAACGATAACTCGTGGCCCAGGATTATATCTGCCTTTCGTTTCGGTTTGACCAAATTAAATGCCCTGGATAGGATAGAACGAGTAGTGCAAAAAGTGCGGGCTGCCGAATTGGTAAAGGGGACAGCCAATCATCTATATGCTGAAGCAGTTAATGTTATTGACAAGGCAGATGATTATGCTACTCTGAAGAAGGTTCAAGCGGACTATATTGACCAGCTTAATCAGGTAGCCAAGGATACCGCTCCACCACTGATAGTAGGCATTACCGGAGAGTTTTATGTGTTGCTTGAGCCATTCTCCAATTTTGATGTTGAGAGTGAACTGGGTAAACTGGGGGTGGAAGTGAGACGGACAACATTTGTTTCTGAGTGGACTAAATTCAGTCTGTTCCTCAACCCGCTGGGCATGAACGAAAAGGACAGAATTCATAAAGCGGCTTTACCTTACCTCAAACGAGATGTCGGTGGTGACGGTTGGGAATCGGTCGGGGAAAAAGTACTACACGCCAAGGAATACGATGGTATAATTCATCTTGCTCCCTTCACCTGTATGCCGGAAATAATAGCGCAAAATATCATGCCCAAAACCAAAGAGCACATTCCAGTGCTGACTATTCTTTGTGATGAGCAGATAACCAAGACCGGTATGCTGACCAGACTGGAAGCCTTCGTTGACCTATTGCAGCACAAACGGCGAATGCGCCATAATAACTAGCAACGAGTAATGCTTCCTAAGGAAAACTCATGAAAGTCTATCTGGGTATTGATGTTGGTTCGGTAACTACTAAGCTAGCGGTACTTGATGAAAATAATGAGCTTATTACCCACACCTACAAATTGACACAGGGTAAGCCTATTGACATGGTGCAGCAAGGGCTAATACAAATCAATGAACAACTGCCTAAAGATGCTGAAATATGTGGTGTGGCTACTACGGGAAGTGCTCGCTACCTGGCGGGGGTAATTGTCGGCGCCGATTTAGTCAAGAACGAAATTACCAGCCATGCCACGGCAGCACTGCTTTATCTACCCGAGGTGCAGACTGTTCTTGAAATTGGGGGACAAGATAGTAAAATTATCATTATCCGGGACGGCATAGTTACCGATTTTGGTATGAACACTGTATGTGCTGCCGGTACGGGCAGCTTTCTTGACCACCAGGCACTACGGCTCAACATGAGTATCGAGGAGTTCAGCCAGCGTGCACTGGCGAGCCAAACACCGGTGCGCATTGCCGGTCGCTGCACCGTTTTTGCTGAATCAGATATGGTCCATAAGCAACAGATGGGGCACCGCAGCGAGGATATCCTCTACGGGCTGTGCCAGGCACTGGTGCGCAACTACATTAACAATGTCGGTTTGGGGAAAGAAATCAAACCCCCAATCGTATTTCAGGGTGGTGTTGCCTTTAACCAGGCCATAATAAAGGCATTTCAAGAAGAGCTTAATGCTGAGATTATCGTCCCGCCTCACCACGAAGTCATGGGAGCGATAGGAGTTGCCTTACTGGTTCACGAAGAGATGATAAGTGGCAATAAAAGTAGCAAGTTCAAGGGATTTGGAGTAAGCCAAATAAAGCATCGTACCTCCTCATTTGAATGCAAAGCCTGTCCTAACCTCTGTGAGATAGCCCAAATTTCGCTTGATAGTCGGGTTCTTGCCCGGTGGGGAGGTCGTTGCGACCTGTGGGAAAGAGTCCCAAGTGAGGAAGTTAAATGATAATCGCTATTGACGCCGCGGGCGGCGAGTATGCCCCTCATGAAGTAGTCAAGGGAGCCATAAAAGCGGCCCAAGAATATAAGGTGGGAATCGCTCTAGTAGGCAAGAAAGACATACTCTACGTGCTTGCCGGCAAACATCTGGGGAAATTGGGTATTACTATCATTGACGCCAGCGAGACCATTGGTTCGCAGGAGTCACCTGTTGAGGCTGTCCGCGGTAAGCCGGACTCTTCAATCGTAGTCGGCATTAATCTGCTAAAAGAGGGTCTCGCCTCAGCCTTCGTCTCCGCAGGCAATACCGGTGCCGTATTTTTTTCAGCACTTGCCACCCTAGGGAAAATAGAAGGTATCGACCGTCCAGCTATAGGCAGCATTATCAGTGTTGGTTCGGCTGCTCCCTTTCTCCTTATTGATGCGGGGGCTAACGCCGACTGCCGACCAGGACACCTGGTCCAATTCGCTCAGTTAGGCTCGACCTACATCAGAGAGCTTTTTGGCATCAGTTCTCCACGTGTCAGTTTGCTCAATAATGGCACGGAGGAAAGCAAGGGAACCCGACTGGCTAAGGAAAGTTATCAGCTCCTCAAGGAGACCAATCTAAACTTTACCGGTAACATAGAAGGTCAGGATATAGTAAAGGGCACAAGCGATGTCGTCGTTACCGATGGTTTTACCGGCAATATAGTGCTTAAGACCATTGAGGGACTAAGCACTAATTGGCTATATTCACTCGGTCAATCCGGGCGAGTCTTTTCTAAAGCCTACCGTCATCCACTTCAAGCCCTGCACCGTGATATGGGGATGGATGCCTGGGCTAAAAAGCTGGACTACCGTGAGTCCGGAGGAGCATGTATTCTGGGGGTAAATGGAAATGTTATCAAGGCTCATGGACGCAGTCAGTCCACGGCTATCAAGAACGCCATTGGCTTAGCTAAACAGACTGCAGAACGAGGCATCTACCAGAAACTCAAGGAGGAGAAATATGGGCAAGCCGGTTTCGATAGATGATAGCAAGTTCGACCAAACCGTATTGAAAGCGGACAGGCCAGTGCTGGTGGACTTCTGGGCACCGTGGTGTCGCCCCTGCCTTATGGTTGCCCCGGTACTGGATGAACTGGCGGAGAAGTACAATGGAAAGATAAACTTCGTTAAGATAGATATTGACCAGAACCCGAAGACTCCCGCTAGATACGGCATAATGAGTATCCCGGCTCTTATTATCTTCAAGAAAGGCGAGCCAGTCTCACATATAGCTGGCTTTAGACCTAAAGAGGAACTAAAGAGAATCTTAGACTCTACCCTTGCCTGAGACTAGCTGTTGAATTAAGAACAGCGAAGCTAAGTTCCCAACCCTCTCCCACTGAGGGAAGTTAAAGAGAAGCAAAGCTTCTTGACTACGGGCGTTAAAGAGGGGCTAAGCCCCTCTCACATCTCTTCCTCCTCTCATGGAAGGAGAGGAGGACCAAGGGGGTGAGGTTGATAAATAACTCTAATTATGATGTAGTTATTATTGGTGCCGGTCCGGCCGGGCTTACCGCGGGACTTTATACTTCCAGAGCCAGACTCAATAGCCTGCTCATAGAGAAAGCACTCGTCGGCGGGCAGATAACAAATGCCGAGAAAGTAGAAAACTACACCGGTTTCCCCGAAGGTATCAGCGGCTTTGACCTGATGCAATTAATACATCAGCAGGCAACAAAATATAGGCTAAAAACTGTTATGACTGAAGCTACCGGAATCGAGCTTCATGAGAATCAGAAAGTGGTCAAGACCACCGAAGGCGATTTCATAGCCAGGACAATAATTATCGCCGGCGGTTCGCAACGACAAGAATTAGGTGTACCCGGAGAAAAGGAGTTTACCGGCAAGGGGGTATCTTACTGCGCTACGTGTGATGCTGCTTTCTTTAGAGAGCTACCGGTAGCTGTGGCCGGTGGTGGCAATGCTGCTATTACCGAAGCTCTGCAGCTAGCTAAGTTCGCCTCCAAAGTCACTATTATACACCGCCGTCATGAGCTTCGTGCCACCCGTATCATGGAAGAAAGAGCATTTTCTGAGCCTAAAATAGAGTTCCTATGGGACACCGCGGTGGAGAGGATTGAGGGCAAGGATTTCGTGAAGAGTCTCCAGCTTAGAAATGTGTCGACCGGAGGAAAATCAGCCCTAGAGGTGTCGGGAATCTTTGTCTCTATCGGCTTTAAGCCGGATACAGATTATCTCAAGGGCATACTGCCACTGGACCCGATTGGCCATATCATCACCAACGAGAAAATGGAGACCGAAATTGGTGGTATCTTTGCTGCCGGCGATATACGCTCCAACTCAGCGCGGCAGGCAATAACCGCCGCCGGAGATGGGGCTACCGCCGCCATCTATGCCGAAAGATTCCTCACTGAAAATAAATAGCCCTACCCCACCGTTAATATTATGACCAATCCTGTGGTATTATTGTCTGCTAAAAGGAGGGACATATTACATGGCGAAGTGGCTTCTGGTAGTAGGGACCAATTGTACCGATGCGGCACGGGAGGCTGAGTTCAACGAGTGGTATGAGAAGACACACCTGCCCGATGTGCTACAGACCCCCGGCTTCATCAGGGCAACCCGATACGAAAACACCAATCCTTCAAAGGGAGAAGCTAAGTTCCTGGCGACATACGAGATAGAGACCGACGACATCGACAGGTTTCTGAAAACACACAACGATAATATGGCAAAGAAGAGAGCAGCAGGACGGTTCAGCAACCTACTCGTGGGAGTATCACGAGGTTTTTATAAACAGATTAGCTCCGTATCAAGGTGAGACGCCAATCTGCGCAGTAAACCCTATCCCTTTAATCCCCTTCCCCTGAATTCAGGGGAAGGGGAAGATATTAAAAGAAGAGGCTTCATCCCTCTTATACTTGATTACTACTAGGCACATAACGTTCCTAAAACATCCTTTCTCTCTAACTCCCTTAGAAAGGGAAGAGAGAACTTTTAAGTAATAGCGAGTAATTCTTTCAAGAACCATCCGAGGTGTGATGGCACACCCTTCAGGACGCCAATCGCGACAGGCTCACCGACATCAGTCACAAAACATTTAAGGCAGCGAAAATCCAGAAAGAACCTCTCTACCCACATGCTCTCCGTATCTCCAACTTGGAAAAACAGGCAACACTAAGTGGACGACTCTTGGAAACTATTAAGCCCCGCCTGCGTCTCAAATTCCCCCTTTCCTTTACCAAAGGAAAGGGGGCTAGGGGGAAAGGATTAAAAGAAGAAGGGGAAGATATTAAAAAGAGGGGCGAAGTCCCTCTTTTTATACTCAAGGACACGAAACTATAAAATCTGCATGAGTAGAGCAACAGTGATAAGTATTATGCCAACAATAGGCAGAACCGGTATTTCTCCTTTCTGTAATTCTTTTATCACCCGTTCCTCAGTTATTCTTTTAGGTACTTTGTAAGATTTTAATGTAAATCTCGTCCAAAACCCGTATGTTGGTCTATATTCTTTTAGGGCAACAAAATACAATCTATTCACCCAAAGATGTATTAGCTCCAGCGGAGAAATAATAAAATACAATGCATAAAATGCTACCGTTATTGGAAGCATTATTATTAGAAATAACAACGCATATAAAAGTAACAAAACGGTTAAAGACATTTTGAGTCCTTTTATTTTTACAGAACTTCCTTTTGAACCCACAGCATTTAAATACGGCTTAAATGGCCACGCCAGCAACATACCCACCAACGCCTGAAGGTTTTTGATTCCCCTAATTAATTTTGCTCCTCGAACAAATTCTAAAGCTATCAAAAGAGTCCCTATATACGTAAGCAACATCTCAATCATATATAACTCACCAATACCTATCAGATATTCGGACTTAGATTAATTCTACTCTATTACCCTACCTTCCTCACTACTTCTTCCAACACTCTTTTCCAGTCTTTTCCTATGTAGTTGAGGAAACAGCTTAATTCTTCTGTGCTTTCTTGGCTCGTTTGGCTTCGGCTTTGACTTTTTTCTTGTCCACCTTCAATCGGCTTTCTTCAAGCTTGATGTCCTGAGTGGCAGGAGCCTCTTTAGGTGGTGCTCTAGTGGCACTTTCCTGCGGTTGTCCTTTATGCATCTTCCCGATTATCAGCATTGCCAAGTAGCGCCCGAAGTAGCCAACAAACCCGGCGGCAATACCTATAGCAATCCACTTTAAAACTTCAATTGTAGTATCCACAAAGCAACAACTTCCTTAAATTTCTGATTAAATTATATCACCGTATCTTCTCTATTAGCTCCTCCAGCACCTTTTGCCAGTCCTTACCCATACGTCTGGGGTCGAAGTGAAGCTGGAAAGTGCCGAGGGTTATGCCATCTTTCAGAAAAGGAGCAAGCTTATTTCTATCAAACTTCATACCTTCAAACAGGCTGATGATGATTTCCCCATGCTCGGTAGTGATGGACTCAATGCCGGCTTTAACCGCCTGAATTTTGATTCTGAGGGCGTACAGCAGGTTTCCTATCTCTATCGGCAAAGCGCCAAAGCGGTCGGTGAATTCTTGAGATATAGCCTCTATCTGCTCTACTTTATCCAGCCTGGCTAGCTTTTGATAGAGTCCCAGTCTGGTATTAAGGTCTTCAACATATTCTTCCGGTATATAGGCGGGTAAAGGCAGGTCTATCGTCGGTGCGGGCAGGTGCGATGACTTTACCTCTTCCACAGACTTGCCTGCCAGCTTTGCCTTCTGCTCCTCCACCGCCTGTGCCAGCAACTGGCAGTAGAGATTAAAACCAACCGCACTGATATGACCGCTCTGCCTTACCCCGAGCAATGTGCCCGCCCCCCTGATTTCCAGGTCTTTCATGGCGATACCGAAGCCGGCGCCCAACTCATTAGCTTCAAAGATTGTCTTGAGACGCTTCTCAGCGAGCGGGGTCAGGTGCTTCCCCTTCTCATAAAGAAAATAGGCATAAGCACGATTGGCACCACGGCCGACCCGGCCCCGAAGCTGGTATAGCTGGGTCAGTCCGAATCTATCCGCCTGATTGACAATCAGGGTGTTGACATTGGGCATATCCAGCCCTGATTCGATAATACTAGTGCACACCAGAATATCAGCTTTACCCTGAATAAAGTCAGCCATCACTCTTTCCAGTTCCTCCTCTGGCATCTGGCCATGACCGATGGCGATTCGCGCCTCCGGCACCAGTTCCTGGAGCTTACTCGCCATGTAGGCAATGCTCTGCACCCGATTGTGAAGGAAGAATACCTGGCCATTCCGTTCCATCTCTCTCAGTATGGCTTCCCGCACCAGTGGCTCACTGTATTCAGCAACATAGGTCTTGACAGGCAGGCGTTCTTCAGGTGGCGTTTCCATAACACTCATATCCCTAACCCCCACCAGGGACATGTGAAGCGTGCGGGGGATAGGGGTAGCACTCAGGGTGAGAACATCCACCTCGTGCCTCATTTTCTTGAGGTATTCCTTATGGGCAACACCAAAGCGCTGCTCCTCGTCAATGATTAACAGTCCCAGGTTTTTGAATGCCACATCCTTTTGCAGCAGCCGATGAGTACCGATACAGATGTCTACACTACCGTTAGCCAGTCCATCAAGGATAGCCTGCTGCTCTTTTGGTGTCCGAAAGCGACTCAAAACTTCAACCTTTATCGGGAAGGCAGCAAGCCTCTGGTTGAAGGTGACAAAGTGTTGCTCCGCCAGCACCGTAGTCGGCACCAGCACCGCTACCTGCTTATTATCCATTACTGCCTTGAAGGCAGCCCGTAGAGCTACCTCGGTCTTGCCATAGCCGACATCCCCACAGACGAGTCGGTCCATGGGCTTAGTCTTTTCCATATCCCCTTTTACCTGTATCTGGACTTCCATCTGGTCGGGGGTCTCGACATAAGGGAAGGAAGCCTCAAGCTCCTGTTGCCAGACGGTATCAGTGGAAAAAGCAAAGCCGGGCACTATCTCACGTGCCGCATAGAGTGCCAGCAACTCCCGAGCAATATTAGCTACCGACTCCTTAACTCGTTGCTTGGTTCGAGTCCATTCCTGCGTGCCCAACCGACTCAATACCGGTGGCTGTTCACCAGCGCCGATGTAGCGGCTGACACGGTCTATCTGGTCGGTAGGGACATAAAGCCTGTCACCAGCCGCATATGCCAGAACCAGATATTCCTTTTCACTATCATTGCTGCCCAGCGTAGTCACACCAGTAAATCGGGCGATACCGTGCTCAACATGCACCACATAGTCGCCCGGCGTTATATCAATAAGGAGCTTGTAGTGTGGCACCGGACGTTTCTTGAATAGCCGCCGTTGTTTGATGAAACCAAAGAGTTCGGCATCGGTGAGCAGGTAGGTATCACCATTCATCACCCAGCCCTCAGCCAGCAACCCCGATACCAGTGTCAGCGAGCCGGGCGGTGGCACTTGCTTGATTTCAGTTAGTGGCGGAGCAATAATCCCGTTTTCCTCAAGCAGCTCCGATAATCGGCTCGCCTGATGGCTGACAAGAATGAGCCGCTGTCTTTGGGCTAATAATTGCTTGGCTTTCTGGATAAATACCGATAGCTGTCCGGCAAAACTGGGGGCAGGGGTAAAGCTCAAGTCATAGCATTTTTCACTATCAGTAACACCCCATGAGGTAAGCATCAGGCACTGCCTTCCCTTTACCGCCGACTCCAGTTCTTCCCAGGTAAAGTATGGTGTGGGGAAATCAGATGACAGCTCTCCACGCTCCAGCTTCTCAGCACGCAGCTCACCAGCCTCGGCGTCCAGGTCTTCCACTGCCTGCTTAATGCTCAGCGACTCATCAAGTACGAGAAGAGCATCCTGGGAAAGGTAACTCAGAATACTATCCTGGTTAAGAAGTTTATTATCTGACATTGATTCCGTAGCTGGGGCAATGGTAATGGCTGACACTGTCTTCAGCGAGCGCTGGCTTGTCGGGTCGAAGAGGCGTATGCTATCAATGGTGTTGCCCAGGAACTCAAGCCTTGCTGGCCAGTCACTACTAGGCGGGTAAATATCGATAATGCCGCCACGATGACTTATGGTGCCGGGCACTTCCACCATTTCTTCCAATCTGTAGCCTATAGCTTGCCACTGGCTCAAAAGGTCAAATGGTTCAACCTCCGTCCCCAACTTTATGGTATGACAGGCGGCAGCGAAATCGCTATATGGTGCCACTTTCTGCATGAATGCCGGAGCAGAGGAGATAATCAATGGCAGG
>JAZDPB010000176.1:0-2845 GCA_043797985.1 Chloroflexota bacterium | reverse complement strand
GGATGTGCTGGGCTTAGGTGCCCAAAGTGCGGCGAGGAGTTTAGCTACTATTGCGCCGAGCATTTGCTAGCCAGGGTTTAAGCCCTGAGAAATTCGGGACAGCAGTTGGACATTATGGCTGAGCTAGAGCGCATGTTAAAGGGCAGTAGAGAGAAAACTGCTAAGTCATAACCCGACAGCTTTCAAGAGGCTAATGGGCAATGCCTCCTTCTGAAGTATCAGCACCCCATGGCCTCCAATCAAGAGAGGTAAGAAGTGGGCAAAGTAAGGCGTTGCGACCGTAGATGTCATGCTGCAAAAGGGTCCCGCTGCAAGTGTTTTTGCGGCGGCGCCCTGCATGGCACTGCCGGCGCCATCAACAGGCATGCCATAACCATGGGGCTTGCCAACATCAAAGCGCTGCCTGGCTTCGAAGAGGGGAAGACGAAGTTCCTCTATCAGCAAGAATTACCGCTGGAGGTAAAGTGATGTCGCGCTTACCATTCGTTCCAAGCGAGCTGCTGCCAATTCAAACCTGTTCCTACCAATACAACCTCTGCACACGCCCCGAAGGCGAATGCCCTCATGCATCAAAGGTGCGTTCCGCTAAAACGCCAGAAGAATACCTGAAGCACGCTAGAAGCAGTTGCCAATACTTAGGCGAGCCGATAACCACGCGGGAGTGGCAAAACAAGCGACGGGGGAAGGTGCAAGAGCTATGACGAATCGCTACCCCAATCAGCCAGTTATCCCGGGACTGCCCCCTCCGGAGCCAAAAGCAACCAGGCCGACGACGGAAGAGAGGCTGGCCCACCTGGAGGAGCGGCTGCTCACACTGGAGTTAGAGGTCTCGCTCCTCAGAATCCTGATGGAGAAGGGGTGACCGCGATGTTCACTCTTAGTTTCACCCGGAGAGTACTCGGTCCCGAAGTGTCCTTGAAATTAGAGCAACATAAAGTAACTCAGACTATTAGAGGGGAGTCTAACGATATCGTCCAGGCTATTCAGAGCCGCCAACTTTGGTCGAGAGATTTGGTACGCGTGACCTTAGATGGAGAAGGAGTGGGACTTGCTTCCGTGATCGCTTGTGAGCGGATATCGGCTATCGGTTTAACCGATGCGGACGCCCAAAGAGGCGGATTCAACGCCCTCGATGAGTTGCAACTTGCACTCAAAAGGGCCGGATACCACTTCAAGCCACTGATCGACTATCAATTTTACCGAGTGCAGTTTGTGTGGTCTGATGAGAGTTCCTAAGAAGGAGGGAAAATAAATGACCACAGAACCAAAGTCGCAAGCAGAAATGGCACCCGAACCTCGGATCACAGTTGACTATAAGCCTGGCCGCTGGGGTAAGGTCTTCCACATGTTTGATCTGGACGGACGAGAAATCTGCCTTAATCACAAAGAGGCGGTAAGACTAGCCAGGGGTATTCTCAAGATAGCCAAGGAGCAAGAGTCCGCGCCGAAGTCAAGCATTACGAAGAGGAGTACGACATGAAAGCGAAGCTAGAGACCATCCCGGTCAAAGGTAGAGGCGTAGAGATGGAGTCAGAAACCGAAGAAGAAACGCAAATTCTCAAGAACATCTGGAATACCCACGGCGGTCTGGTGGTACTGACCAAGAAAGGGGATGGCAATATCCAGCTCGTCGTAGCCCCGACCGTAGAGGACGATAAACAGTAGGTGAATACCGTGGAAGAAGAAGCGGCTTTAGTAACCGAAGACAGGTGGATGAAAGAAGAAGACGGCTGCCTAGACATAACTGAACGGCAGATGCTCAACGAAGCATCTCAAAATGGCCGAGTGCATGTACGGGTAATCAATATCCAGGAGATGTTAGAAGCGATGAGGAAGTCCGAGCCCAAGAAATATAGGAGCTTCCAGAAGGAAATGGAGAAACAGGCTAGCAAGCGGTTGACTTTTGAAGAACTGGTTGAACTGGGGCGAAGGGCTAATGAAAGAATGGAAGAGTTTACCAAACTCACGGACAGCATGTCCTTGGCCCACGCTGCCCAAATCCGCATCCTCCGTGTTGACCATCACATGACTTGGAGGTCGGTAGCCCGTGCATGCTATCTAGAGAAGTGGCCCAATTTATGGGGATGGGAGCCAGCGTCTAACCAGCTCGCGGGCATGGCCTTGTGCGAAAAAGCAGCCAAGTTTTTCAATGAGAATTACCGAGAGCCGCCGTGGAATTAAACAGTAGTCGCATACTGTGGAGGTGAGACAATGAAAAAGTGGCTCAAAAAACATGGCAGATGGTTAGTTGTCAGTTTGGGAGTTCTATTTATAGGTAGTGCTTGCTATCAGATTTTGAAAACAGACACTGAATGGAAAAAGGTATTTTATAGTGCTGAAATAGCACTTTGGTTAGCGATAATACTAATGACTTCAGGTGCTCTAGAGAAATTATTTAAGTGGTGGGATAAAGATTAAACAGTAGACCAATACCATGAAAGGAGGCGCAATGACAACAGGTAAAGAAGTAATCAGCAGAGAGACAGGGGAAATCATCGAGATGGAGTCGGAAGCCCTGGCGGTCTCGCCGGCATACGTCCAGGAAACAACTAAATCCATCGCGCTCCTGCAGGACATGACGCGGGACCTGCTCAGACGAGGGCGAGACTTCGGACGGACCCCCGGCACCGCCTCAGACGGGCTCTGGGACCCTGGGGCAAGCCTTATCATCGCCGGGTTCAACTGCTACGTCGGCCAACGCCGGGTCCTCAGACTGGTGGACGAGGAGGACAAGATAAGCGTGATCGTAGAGGTGCCCATCATCAGCCGCCAGACTGGTAAGGAAGTGGGGACAGGCGTAGGCGCCGCTTCCACCCTGGAGACCAAGTACAAATATCGATGGCAA
>JAZDPB010000169.1:0-2822 GCA_043797985.1 Chloroflexota bacterium | reverse complement strand
GGTGAGGAATATCCATGGAGAGTATCTGGGTCAAGTTGAGCCTAAGCATGGCCAGCGACTCATCAAATTGATGGAAGGTGGTAATGAGTATAGCGCCACTATCGTTAGCTCTACGGAAGGGTCGGTAACCGTAATGGTTAGGGAGGTATATCAGGACCCCAGTCAGGCAGGAAGGCTTTCCTTTCCTCCGAAGGGAACCGAGGGTTTGCGGACTTATGTCGGCGATAGAATAATTAGGCGCGAGCTTGAATATGAGGAGGCAGCACCTGGGGAGCCGGCCTATCCCATAATCGGTAGCACTGAGACAGAGTTATTGCCTGAGGAAGCTCCCGACCTTGAAGAGGTCGAGGAGGAGGAATCTCCTGAAATTGATGAAGTTGATGTTGATAATGAGGAATTAGGGGGTTAGCCAGAGATGGTTTTAGGAAAGACAAGACCGGTAAACATAGATGATGAAATGCGGAGCTCTTACCTTGACTATGCGATGAGCGTCATCGTTTCACGTGCGTTACCTGACGTGCGGGATGGGCTAAAACCGGTGCAGCGACGCATTCTTTATGCCATGAATGACATGGGTATTACCCATTCGAGCTCGTCTAAGAAGAGCGCTCGTATTGTCGGCGAGGTGCTGGGTAAGTATCATCCACATGGTGATACCTCTGTTTATGATGCCATGGTGCGTATGGCACAGGATTTTTCGATGCGCTATATGCTGGTCGATGGGCAAGGTAACTTTGGTAGCGTAGATAACGACCCTCCGGCAGCAATGCGTTACACCGAGGCACGACTGACTGGGATTGCAGAACAGATGCTGGTTGACATCGATAAGGATACCGTTAACTTTGTGCCTAACTTCGATGATAGCCTTAGAGAACCTTCGGTTCTACCTACTCGATTGCCTAATTTGTTGGTTAACGGTAGCTCCGGAATCGCGGTGGGGATGGCAACCAGCATTCCTCCTCATAACTTAGGTGAGGTGTGTGAAGCTATTTCCTATCTTATTGATAAGCCGGAAGCCACAGTTGATGAACTTACACAGTTCGTTAAAGGGCCTGATTTCCCTACCTCAGGTATTATCCAGGGGCAGGAGGGGATTAGGAGTGCCTATGCTACCGGGCATGGCAGGGTAGTTATTCGAGCCAGGGCTAATATAGTTGATAGTTCGGGGGGACGTCCTCAAATCATAGTTACCGAGCTTCCTTATCAGACGAATAAGGCAACCTTGGTGGAGCGAATCGCCGAGCTAGTGGCTGATAAAAAGATAGGGGGCATCAGTGAGCTACGTGATGAGTCAGACCGTCAGGGTATGCGTATTGTTGTGGAATTGAGGAGAGAAGCTCAACCCCAGCAGGTACTCAATAACCTGTATAAACATACCGCTATGCAATCGGCTTTCTTCGTCAATATGCTGGCTCTAGTTGATGGCCAGCCGCGGGTTATCAGCCTTAAGGAATCCCTGCAGTATTTTATAGATTTCCGCTGTGAGGTTATAACCCGGCGTTCCCGGTTTGAGTTGAAAGGGGCCAACGCCAGAGCACATATCCTAGAAGGGTTTAAAATCGCTCTGGACCAGATAGATAAAGTGATTGCTACTATCCGAAAATCTGAAACCGCTGAGAAGGCCAGAGAAAACCTTGTGGCTAACTTTAAATTATCTGAGATTCAAGCACAGGCTATTCTTGATATGCAGTTACGCCGGCTGGCTAACCTGGAGCGACAAAAGATACTTGATGAGTATACCGAGGTTTTGAAAAAAATCGCTTATTTGGAAGACCTTCTGGCTAATCCCAGGAAGGTGCTTCTTCTGGTGAGGGAAGAGACGGAGGAATTAAAATCTAAGTTTGCTGACTCCCGTCGAACTGAGATAAGCATTCAGGGAGAGATAGATTTTCGTGAGGAAGACCTTATCCCTCACCAAAAAGAGGTGGTGACACTCAGTAATCGGGGATTTGTCAAAAGGGTGCCCTCCCATCTCTACACGATACAGCATCGTGGCGGTAAGGGAATTGTAGGTATGGTAACTAGGGAGGACGATGCGGTAAGACTTCTCGCCGTGGCTGATACTCATGCCGGTCTGCTATTTTTCACCAACCGGGGTAAGGTTTTTCGCCTCAAGTGCTATCAGCTACCCGCCGGTAGCTCCCGGACGGCCAAAGGAATAGCAGTGATAAATCTCTTCCCGATTGCTGAGGGCGAGAGGGTTACTGATGTGTTGACCATGCCTGACGATGTGGCCGGCACTTATTTATTACTGGCTACTAACCGTGGTGAGATAAAAAAGACGACTTTAGATAAGTTTGTTTCGGTGCGTAGTAGCGGGCTTATCGCTATGAATGTAGAGAAGGGGGATGAACTGGTGATGGCACGCTTAGCTACCGAGCAAGACGATGTCCTGCTGGTAACTCAAAAAGGATTGTCCATCAGGTTCCCGGTATCCAGCATAAGGACTAGCTTGAGAACTAGCGGTGGGGTACGCGGTATGCGCTTGATGACTGGTGACCGGATAGTTGGTATGGATGTTACTACCCCTGAAACATTCCTTCTGACTGTTTCTGCCAGTGGTTTTGGCAAGCTTACCCCTATTGCCCGTTACCCGCGCCAGCATCGTGCCGGCAGAGGCGTCAGCACCTTCAGGATTACGAGCAAGACGGGTGATGTCGCCGCTGCTAAGGTGGTTTCTCTGTCTCAGCAGGCAATGATAGTATCTGCCGCTGGGGTTATCATCCTCACACCGGTAAAGGAACGGGACCCGAAACAGGGCATTACCATTCAGGGCAGGAGTACTCAGGGGGTGAGACTGATGAGGCTTGATGAGGATGACA
>JAZDPB010000160.1:0-5750 GCA_043797985.1 Chloroflexota bacterium | reverse complement strand
TTTTTTGACTTCGTCGAGCTCCCTGAGCTGAAGTTTCGAGCCGTAGTAGGTGCAGAAAGTACAAGAATTATTTGAGCAACCGTTGGTCAGGGGGAGAAAATAGCACTCGCTCTCACTCGGCGGGCGAAAGATTTCGGGTCTTTTGAAGGGCATAGTCAATATTTCCTTATCTCAGTCCTGGTGTTCCGTAATGTTGTGGTTCATGGAATAAAATTAGCGGTAATATCCAACTACTAGATTTCATTTTACATCAATGTGGTTTTGTCCTCAAGTAAGTGTACTAGTTCATATGATTAGTGACACGATTATTAATCAACCTCTTAAGTCTGTCTGATGTCTTTGCCTCACCCCCTTAATCCCTCTCTCCTGAAAGGCGAGAGGGAAAATAGATAAAAAGAAGGGGGCTTAAGCCCCCTTCTTTAAAATTACTTCCCCTGTCCCTTACTAGGGAAAGGGGATAAAGGGGATAGGGTCAAACTAGACCACTTGTTCAAAGCATCTCTAAAAGGTAAAATTAGACTATGTAGATTATGAAGTGGAAGGAAGATTGGAAATGACAGAGCAAGTAGGCAAGATTGAAAAGCCAGAGGCAGAGCAATTTGCTGGGAAAAGGAAGCTTTTTCTTGTTCCAATAATATTTTGTGGAGATAATGCCCCCGTTGAGTACGCAGTAAAGTTCAATCTCTACTGGGAGCAGGTAATCCAACACGTAGCCAATCTGGAGTCGAAAATAGGGAAGGTAAACCATATTTACCACGAATCGGTTATCGTGGCTGGTGAAGATGGGCTCAAGTTAATAGAGAAACTTAACCCATCCTGTTACCAGATTATAAAGGACAAGTGTCAAAACGGTGCTACGGTTGAGGCGACCGAGGATAGAGAGCTGGCAGAGGAAGCTATTGATTGGGAGAGGTTCATCCTTATTGGATTTATCAATCAGAAGGTGGCTAAGATGGTCTCCGAGTTTTATCTCGAAGCTTCGAGGAAGAGATACGAACATATCGCCCGGAGAATAGACGAGTCGCTTAAGACTAATGAAGTTGGGATGCTCTTTATACGGGAAGGTCACATGGTACAGTTTCTTCGGGACATAGAGGTGTTTAGTGTAGCTCCGCCAGTGCTGGACGAAATTCATCGCTGGCAACGCGATCGTCTATCGACAGAAGAAACAAGTGAGTCATGAAATATTGGAAACGAACTCAGTGACGGATAGAGTCTGAATAAAGGAGGCAAAAATGGATAATTTGTGGCTAGCCTTATATTGGACAGGGCCTATTGGTGTTGGCGTTTTCCTTGCGTGTTTGGGCACCTTCATCTGGCTGCTGGCAAAAGCTGATGAGACAAGTAAGCGGACAAAGGTAATGATGAAGGAAAAGGGACTGGAAAAGAAGTAGGAATAGTCCTATCCCATCGCTAAATTCATATTCGGGCAATAGTAAGGCCGGTTAGAACATCTATATTGTAGTGTTCTATTCGAAGGCTCTACATGAGTCGAAGAACTTATAAACTTGTCTTCTTATTGCCTTTTACCTCCTTTACCCAGCCGTATCGGCTGGTAAACATCTTTATGGTTTCATCTCAGCGTTTGTTGTATGATGATATGTTATGGGTAATACGGTAAAGCAGTTAGCCATCCTGGGTTCAACCGGCTCCATCGGACAGCAAACGCTTGAGGTTGTCCGTGCGCTGCCTGACCGGTTTCAGGTAGTCGGGCTGGCAGCCGGGAATAATACGTATTTACTGGCAAAGCAAATCAACGAGTTTAAACCTAGATTTGTTTATTGCCAGCGCAAAAGGGCGGTAGCGCGCCTGGCTAATGCGGAATACCAGTCTCTGTCGCTGGAAGAGATTGCCTGTCATCCTCAGGTGGATACCGTGGTCATTGCTACCTCGGGGAAATCAGGTCTCAGCCCGACACTGGCGGCGGTGAAAGCGGGTAAAAATATTGCTCTAGCTAATAAGGAATCACTGGTTATGGCTGGCGAGATTATCACCGATGAAGCGAAACTGCATGATGCCCAGATTCTGCCGATTGATAGTGAGCATAGCGCCCTCTGGCAGTGCCTGCGAGGTGAAATGCAGCCGATAGCCCAGCTAATCCTGACTGCCTCGGGAGGGCCGTTTCGACATTATTCGCCAGCGCAACTAAATGGAGTTAGTGTTGAGCAAGCACTAAAACACCCCTCATGGCAAATGGGAAAGAAAGTAACCATTGATTCGGCTACTTTGATGAATAAGGGACTTGAGGTAATCGAAGCCCACTGGTTATTCAATGTGCCTATTGATAAGATTAAGGTTATAATCCATCCTCAGAGTATCGTTCACTCTATGGTAGAATTTATCGATGGGGTAGTTAAAGCTCAGCTAAGTTACCCGGATATGCGTTTGCCCATCCAATATGCCCTATCTTATCCGGAACGCTTACCCAATCCCCAGCTTCCCCGGCTTGATTGGGACGATATTAAGGAATTAACTTTCGAGCAGCCTGATTTTGATACCTTTCCGTGTCTCAAGTTAGCTATTGAAGCGGGTAAGGAAGAAGCAACCTATCCCGCAGTGCTTTGTGCTGCCGATGAGATAGCTGTTGAGCTTTTCCTGTCGAAACGCATTAAATTTACTGACATCGCTAGGCTCGTCAAGCAAACCTTGGAAGAACATAAAGCCGTATTCCATCCAGCACTGGAAGAAATTATGTCGGCTGATATTTGGGCGAGAGAAAAGGTACTGGAATTCGTTAATAAAGGTTAATTTATGATAATTTCTATAATAATAGGTATTATTGTTCTATCGGTAATTATACTGGCACATGAACTGGGGCATTTTATTAGTGCCAAGGCAACCGGAGTAAGGGTCGAAGAGTTTGGCTTGGGCTATCCCCCAAGGCTGGTATCGTTCAAATGGGGTGAAACTCGCTATTCGCTCAATGCTATACCCTTTGGTGGCTTTAACAAGTTGACTGGTGAAGAAGACCCCAAGGAGCCCAGGGGTCTAGCCAGCAAAAAGATTGGTACCAGGCTACTGGTCATAAGTGCCGGCTCGATGATGAATTTTTTACTGGCTTTCCTCCTATTCTCAACCATTTTCATATTTCCTCAGGACGCAGCAACCGGGCAGGTAGTGGTGCAAGAGGTGACCCCAGACTCACCAGCTGCTCTGGCTGGTATTCGAGCTGGGGATATAATCCTTAGCGTAAATGAGAAATCAGTAAGTAGCGGTAATGAGCTGAACGATTATATCCAATCTAATCTGGACAAAGAGACCGCCATACTCGTCCAGCATCGCGATGCGACTAGGGAAACAGTTCAGGTCATACCCCGGAGCCGGCCTCCAGAAGGTCAAGGGGCAACGGGTATTGTTATCAGAGTATTAAACCCGGCTTACCCCTTCTGGAAAGCGATACCCTTAGGAGCCGCCAGATTGGTTGAGATTCTGGTTTTGTGGGTGGATGGTCTTCTTAGTATGTTCACCGGCGAGGTAGCAGCGCAATTTTTGGGACCAGTAGGCCTTGCCCAATTAACGGGGGAAGTAGCTAAAGTTGGCTTCACACCGCTACTGGAGGTTGCTGCCCTTATTAGCTTAATACTGAGTATAATGAATTTGTTCCCACTCCCAGCGATAGACGGCGGACGGATTGCCTTTGTCCTTCTGGAGTGGATTCGTCGTGGCAAGCGCATCTCACCGAAGACTGAAGGACTGGTTCATCTTATCGGCTTTGTTATGCTCATGGTATTTATGGTTGCTATTACTTACCAGGACATCATCCGAATAATAAGTGGGGAAAGCATAATCCCATAATCAGACATATTGCTTTCGATGGGTTTGCCAGATTTAAGGGTGTTTATTCATAAATAAAAGATAGAGTAGTAGAGTATCATCAAGTGACCTGACGAGCTTCTTCTCAATAATAGTGTCATTGCGAGGAACACATTCGCTTCACTCAGTGTAAACTCCGTGATGAAGCAATCTCCCCCCTCATCCGCATTGCGAGTCCCGATGAAATCGGGACTCGCAATGACACTAACAACTAAGATTGAGTAAAAAGTCTGGCGAAACACCAGCTTGCAGAGATTCTGCGTTTAGTAGTAGAATAACCTAATAATATCAAAAATTTGGATGGTCACTATGGGCTTTGTTGGCTTCCGGAGATATTAAAAGTGGCTCAGCTTTATAGTGAGGTTTGGAGATAAAGAATGCAAAAAATATTAGCACGCATAGGTATTCTTGTGACGGTTTTGTTGCTGATAGAGTATGGTGCTGTTCCTTATCACGTTCAGGCAGCTACCGTCAACATTAGTCCATCAAGCGGGATTGTTGGTACCACCGTAACTATTAGCAGCTCTGATTTCGGTGCCAATGAGACGGGCATTACGGTAAAATATGATGGCGTAGCGATAACCACAACTCCCTCAACCCCATCAGCCAACTCCACAGGAGGGTGGAGTGCCACCTTCGTTGTCCCGGCATCACGTTCTGGTTCTCATACGGTGACTGCATCTGGCTCCCTTACTGCGACGGTGACTACGAACTTCAATGTAACCCCGAGCATTTCCGTTAGTCCGACGAGGGCGGGGCCACGGAGCACCGTAACTATTACTGGTACTGGATTCGGTGCCAATGAGACGGGGATTACAGTGACGTATTACACCACCATCAGTAGCTATACGACGATGGTGACAAATCCCACAACCATCTCGGTTGATACCTCTGGTAGCTGGACTGCCACCTTCGTTGTCCCGGCCTCAACTGCTGGCGGCCATATTGTCGGTGCATCTGGTTCTGTTACGACTGCAGCGGCGACTACAACCCTCACGGTAATCCCAGGTATTTCTGTTAACCCGGTGAGAGGCGCACCATGGAGTTCGGCTACGATTACCGGCTCTGGTTTTGGTGCCAGTGAGACTAATATTTCAGTGACCTGGGAAGGCCAGGTGTTGACCACGGTTCCTGCATCTCCTTCAGCCGATACCCAGGGAGGCTGGACTGCTACTTTCATTGTCCCCGCCTCATCCCCCGGTTCTCATACCATTGTTGCCAGTGGTTCTTCTGGTTCAGCGAGTGTATCTTTCACTATAGCCGCAGGCATTACTGTGAGCCCGGCAAGCGCGGCTCCAGGAACTACGTTAATTGTCAGTGGCTCCGCTTTTAATGCCAGTGAGACGGGGATTAGAATAACCTATGATGGAACGGTCCAGCCCACGACTCCTACAGTTGTTTCGGCTGATTCTCAGGGTAGCTGGAGCGCCACTTTTGCCGCCCCGGCCTCACGCTCCGGAGCCCATACTATTGGTGCGTCCGGTGTCACTCCTTTGGTAACGACAACATTTTATATCACTCCAGGCATCTCCATCGGCCGCTCGAGTGGAGCACCGGGAAGTTCTATCACCGTGACTGGCTCTGGTTTTGGTGCCGGGGAAAGAAGCATTTCGGTAACCTATGATAGAACAGTGGTAGCTTCGGTGCCACAAGCGGATTCTCTGGGAGGCTGGACTACCACTTTCACTATCCCGGCTTCACCATCGGGTTCTCCTCATACTATTGACGCATATAGCAGCACCACTCAGGATGCGGCTGTTGCTGACCAGACATTTACCATCGTACCTGGAATTTCTATCAATCGTTCGAGCGGTGCTCCGGAGAGCTCAGTAACAGTAACTGGCTCTGGCTTTGCGGCTAACGAGAAAAATATTACAGTAACTTATAACAGCAAAACGGTGGCTTCGGGTATCACGGCCAATTCTAACGGAGGCTGG
>JAZDPB010000158.1:0-9271 GCA_043797985.1 Chloroflexota bacterium | reverse complement strand
GTGGAAGGGTTTAGTATATCCATATAGCGGTGTGAGATACTCATAAGGTCAAAAAACTCCATAATTCAAGCCTCCTTCTGGAAATGGTAACTTGATTAATAAAGGTTTTGCGAGACCTGATGCTGATCTCGTTGACAATGTGGTGATGACAGCCTCAAATTGTTTCCCCAATTATAAACATCTTAGACTTCTGCTTGAAAAGAAGCAAGTAGTTCTAGGCCATAATACTAACATTGCATATACATTGGCACGACCACATATACTTAAAAGTAATGAGGTCTTCCTTTTCTCATTCGAAATCAATATCACAAGTTAAGTTTTTATTAACCTGGTCAATTGAGAGGGGGACTATTTTGTGTGACGGGTCATCTCGTGCTATTTATACTAAAAGAAAGTGTTAACTAAGTGTGTATAAAAGTATAGCAAAAATAGCAGAAAACTGGAGCCGAGGGGATTCGAACCCCTTACCTCCTGAATGCAAATCAGGCGTTCTCCCGAGTGAACTACGGCCCCGTTTATAGACGTATTATAGCAATAAAGAGCTTGATTCACAATTTACCTGATGGAATTATTTGGTAACTGAAGCCATCCGCCCTCAGAGAATTTTATTACGGATTGTGAGTCCCGATGAAATCGGGACTCACAATGACAGGATTTGAGTTGCTAAACAGTCTTCCAAAGATGAGCAGTATTTGTTGTTCAACTTATCTTGAATTGATATAATGAAACAGAGGTATTATATCCAATATTAAATGGCTAAGATTATGAAAAGGCAAAACAGTGTAAGAAATACGGCGCTACCTTACCAGCGTATCGTGGTTAAGCTGGGCACGTCGCTACTTACTGGCGGTAGCGACCATCTGGAGCTAGAAATGATGTCAAAGCTGGCAGACCAGATGGCACAGCTATATAAGCAGGGGGTAGAGCTACTTATTGTCTCTTCCGGGGCTATCGCTGCTGGTAGACATAAGCTGGGTCTAACTAAAAAGCTCAGGGGTATTCCTTATAAACAAGTGCTGGCTTCGGTAGGACAGAGCCGTTTGATGAATGTCTATGAGCAACTATTTGCTCCGTATAATATAACGGTGGCTCAGGCATTGCTGACCAGGGCTGACCTCACTGACCGGGCTGGTTATCTCAATGCTCGCAATACCCTTATGGCTTTGCTTGAGCTTGGAGTGTTGTGTATCGTGAATGAAAACGATGTGGTAGCGGTAGACGAGCTTCATGAGACTAGATTTGGCGATAACGATAACCTGTCGGCTATGGTAGCTAATTTGATTGATGCCGACCTTTTGTTAATTCTCAGTGACATTGCCGGGCTGTATACTGCCGACCCGCACCGTCATCCCGATGCCTGTCTTATCCCGCAGGTGGACAGGATAGACTCCGAAATCGAGGGGATGATGGGTGACACGGTAGGTAGTCTTGGCACCGGCGGGATGGCTACCAAGATAGAAGCAGCAAGGTTAGCCATGGCTTCAGGAGTGGCGGTAATCATAGCTGACGGCAGGGAAAAAGATATTATTTTGCGGCTGGCTGCCGGTGAGGCATTAGGCACGCATTTCCTGCCAGCTAACAGCAAGCTGGAGAGTCGCCAGCGCTGGATGCTGAGCGGTCTTGCCACTAAAGGCAAGCTGGTGGTCGATTCTGGGGCTGCCCTCGCCCTGGGAAAGCAGAACCGAAGTTTGTTAGCCGCTGGTATAATGCAAGTTGAAGGTGATTTTGAGCGTGGTGATACAGTTGATATCTGTAACGCACAGGGATATCGGCTGGGATGTGGCATAACCAACTATAGCTCCGTTGATATCGAGGTTATAAAAGGAGAGAACTCAAAAAGCATTGTTGTTCTCCTCGGCTATGACTACAGCTCTGAGGTCGTCCACCGGAATAATCTGGTGGTATTATGAGTGTTGAAATCCATCCCCCTGACCCCCTTCCCTTATCAAGGGAAGGGGGAACATAAATAAAAGAGGAGCGAAGCTCCTCTTAAACACCTATGATAGGAGGGAGAGTTTTTCTGGCGCGACTGATAAAGGGCGTCAAAGAGGGACGAAGTCCACCCAACCAGATTGCTTCGCCTCGCTCGCAATGGCATTAGGAAAGGGGATAGGGTTCCCATGTATTAAGGAGAAAATATGAAAACGGCAATTGGAGAACTGAAAGCAAAAGGTAAAGCAGCTAAGGCAGCTTCCCGTAAGCTGGCTTACCTTTCTACCGATGTCAAGAACAGGGCTTTACATAATATCGCCGATGATCTTTTAGCCAGGAAGGATAAAATACTGGCAGCTAATCGGATTGACTATGAGGAAGCTGAGGCATCGGGGATGAATGCTGCAATGCTTGACCGATTGCTGCTGGACTCTAGCCGTCTTGAGGGGATTGCCCACGATGTGCTGGCGGTGGCTGCCCTCCCTGACCCGGTGGGAGAGGTATTTGATATGCGCACATTGCCCAACGGCTTGCTGCTCGGTAGAAAGAGGGTTCCTTTAGGGGTAATCGGGGCTATCTATGAGAGCCGACCCAATGTAACGATAGACATTTCTGTCCTCTGCCTGAAGTCGGGCAATGCCGTTATCCTGAGGGGTGGTAAAGAGGCGCTTCACTCCAATAGTGCTTTAGTCAGCGTAGTCCAGGAGGCAGCTACCCGGTCGGGAGTGTCTGAGGGAGCCGTGCAGTCTATTGAGAATACCGAGCATACTCTAGTCAACGAAATGCTAAAGATGAAGGGAGTTATTGACCTGCTGGTTCCCCGTGGTGGAGCTGAGCTGATGAAATTTGTCTCGGAAAACGCCACTATGCCGGTGGTTGGTGCAGGTGCTAGTGTTTGCCATACCTATATTGACCAGAGTGCCGATATGGCTAAGGCAGTGGCTATAGCCTTTAACGCCAAGGTGCAGAAACCTTCAGTGTGCAATGCCCTAGACTGCTTGCTGGTGCATACTGGCATCGCCCAGAGCTACCTGCCACTGGTGGCGGTCGAGTGGAAAAAGGCTGGGGTGGAGATGCACTGCGACGAACGGGCGCTGTCCATTCTTAGAGCAGACTCTTCTTTAAAACTGGTGCCGGCTATAGATGAGGACTGGGGCAAGGAGTTTCTGGCACTGGTGGCAGCGGTTAAGGTGGTGGATTCCCTGGATGAGGCAATGGAGCATATTGCGTGCTATGGCTCAGGGGCAGATGAGGCTATTGTCACTGAGGATTATAGCGCTGCCATGCGCTTCCTTAATGAAGTGGATGCTGCTTGTGTCTATGTCAATGCCAGCACTCGCTTCACCGATGGCGGGCAATTCGGTCTGGGGGCTGAGGTTGGCATCAGCACCCAGAAAATGCATGCCCGGGGCCCATTAGGATTAAAGGAACTAACCAGCTATAAGTGGATTATCTTCGGCAACGGGCAGGTAAGACCGTAGCTGCTTATCTGAATTCGTTTGGTAACCTCTTCTGTCATTGCGAGCCCTCACGCTGCGCTCAGGGTAAACTCCGCGAAGCAATATTAGAGATTGCCACGGGCTTCGCCCTCGCAATGACAAAGTGTCCTTTCAGCAGCCTCAGTAGTTTTTAAGAGAGGCGAAGTCTCTCTTTGATTCTCCTTAATTTCTGGGTGTTTAGGTAGTCTTTTATTTCGCCTTTAGCGACTCCAGAGCAGCTTTTTGAACTTCAAAAAGCTGCTTTATGCCCTTTTCTGCTAAAGCGAGCAGGAAATCGATGGTTTCCTTGCTAAAGGGCTTACCCTCAGCAGTGCCCTGGACCTCAACAAACTCACCCTTGCTGGTCATGACCACATTAAAGTCAACCTCAGCATTAAAGTCTTCGTCATAGCACAGGTCTAGCAACCTCAAGTCATGCACGATGCCAACACTGGTAGCAGCAACAGCACTCTTTAGGGGTATGTGTGATAATACCCCCATATTTGTCAGGGTGTGCATGGCTCGATACAGGGCGACATAGGCACCTGTGATGGCAGCAGTTCTAGTGCCACCATCTGCCTGAAGCACATCGCAATCTACAATCAAGCTTCTTTCCCCCAATGCTCGGAGGTCGGTAATCGCTCGCAGTGAGCGTCCGATAAGGCGTTGTATTTCCTGGTTTCTGCCACCTACTCTGCCCAGTGATGAATCACGAGGGGTTCGAGTGACAGTGGCGCGGGGTAACATAGCGTATTCGGCAGTAACCCAGCCACTACCACTATTCTTGAGGAAAGGGGGCACCCTCTCTTCGACACTAACCGAACACAGCACCTGAGTCTTGCCCAGTTCTATTAGTGCCGAGCCTTCAGCAAAACTCTGGTATCCAGAGGTTATCTTTACCGGTCTTAGTTCGTCCCAAGCGCGCCCATCAACCCTTTTCATTCGAAATCTTCCTTTCCAGCTTCTGATGTATGCCAAAGTATAGCATTGACAGGTGGTGGTGGCAATGTGAATTCCTTCTACTTTACACTTTTAACTAAGCTGCCAAGCGATTGTCATTGCGAGTCCATTCCGACGAAGTCGGAAGGCGAAGCAATCTTTGAGATTGCCACGGGCTTCGCCCTCGCAATGACGAAGACATCTTTTTCGGACAGTCTTAAGAAATTAATAAGAGAAGCGATAGCTCCTCTTGAACGTTCTGATGATAATACCTATTTCAGGCTTGTCAGGTATTCTTTTAGCCAGCCTAAAGCTGCCTGGGCGGCGTAGAGCTTGTTTTGCTCCCGGTTTCCCTGGAGGTTGTGTTTGCGGCTATAGGTTCCGGTCTGGTGTGACAATCCGATGTAGAATAGCCCCACTGGCTTTCCCGGGGTAGCACCGGAGGGTCCGGCGATACCGGTATCAGCTAAACATATATCGACAGCTAAGACTTTTCTACCGCCCTGAGCCATTTCTTTAGCTACCTGTGAACTCACGGCACCATACTTTTTGATGGTCTCTTCTTTTACCCCAACCACCTTAATCTTGATTTCATTGCTATAAGCGGTGACTGAACCCTTGTAGTAATCAGAGCTACCGGGGACATTGGTGACCAGGTGAGATATTAGCCCTCCGGTGGCTGATTCCACTGCCCCCAGAGTCAAGCCTTTCTGACGAAGCAAATTACCCACATCCTGTTCTATGGTAGTCATAACTTGATATTAGCTCCCTGGAAATTATTTAAAAAACTGTCATTGCGAGCGAAGCGAAGCAATCCGCTGCTCTTCTTAGATAGCTTCTGTACTTGTGCCTCGCGTGCCAACTAAATGACCTCCTGAATGCGTATTGATTATATCGGAGTTTAGGATTAAAATAAAGCGAAAAGCAAGTCTGATATCGCCTTGTCTTAAATAACGTGCGTCAGGTGTGGTTGGGCTTATGAGTCTTAATATTGGTATCATAGGGCTAGCCAAGAGTGGCAGGACAACGATTTTCAATGCCTTAACCAAGGGAGAGGCTGATACCACAAAATATACTCAGGAAGGCTTAGCTCCACATATCGGGACGGCTAAAGTTCCCGAACCCCGTCTAAAAGTACTGACCGATATGCTTAACCCCAAGAAAGTAGTTCCCGCTTCGACGACATATATCGACATAGGTGCCTCAGTCAAAGGTCTGGTTGAGGAGAAGGGTATCGGGGGTCAACTACTGGGTCAGCTTAGCAACACCGATGCTCTTATGAATGTAGTCCGGGTATTTAGAGACGACAGCATTCCCCATCCTGTAGGCAGCCTGGACGTAGAGCGGGACATCGCCAGTATGAATATGGAACTTGCCTTTTCTGACCTGGCGTTGTTGGAGCGGAGGCTAGAGAGGATAGGAGTCTCCTTAAAAGGAGCTAAACCACTTGAGCGACCGGGGTTTCTGCGAGAACAAGAGCTATTGATGAAGCTTAAGAGTGATTTAGAGAAAGAGGTACCAATCCGGGAACTAACTTTAACGGCTGATGAAGTTAGGGCGACGGCGGGCTACCAGTTTCTTACCGCCAAACCGCTGCTCGTAGTAGTCAATATTGGGGAAGACCAGCTATCTCAGACAGAATCACTGGAACGAGAGCTTGGTTCGCGTTATTCCCGGCCGAAATGTCGCGTTATTACTCTGTGTGGCAAGTTGGAGATGGAGCTAGCTCAGCTTGAGGATAGCGAATCTGATTCATTACGGGCTGAGTTTGGTATAAAGGAGCCCGGGGTTGAGCGTGTCATCAAACAGTCCTATGAGCTACTGGGGTTAATCTCGTTCTTCACTGTAGCCTCGGCTGAAGTGAAAGCCTGGTCTATTCCAAATGGCACCGAGGCGGTTAAAGCGGCCGGGAAAATCCACACTGATATGGAAAAAGGCTTCATTCGGGCAGAGGTAATCAGTTATAACGACCTAGTGAAGTGTGGCAATATGGCTGAAGCTAAGAAGAAGGGGCTTTTACGGTTGGAGGGTAAGAACTACATCGTACAGGATGGTGATATAATTACCTTCCTCTTTAATGTCTAGCTTGAAATCAGTGGATTAACGGGAACATTATCTTTTATGACTGGCTTGCTACTTATAGCGGCCAGCCCAGCCAATCAAAAAGCCCCAGCATCTTTAACCCGATATAGAACATTATCGCGATAAAGATATATCTTAGTTGTTTGGCTGGTAGCCGATGTGCCGTTATTGCCCCAACTTGTGCCATGCCAATACTGGTTACCGCCAGTAAGAACCAGGAGCGCAGATTAACATAGCCTATGGAATAGGGAGGAAGGTTGGGAACGCCGATGCCATTTATGATATAGCCGGTAATACCGCCGGCGCTGGTGAATATCAATATCGCTAAAGAGGTAGCTACGGCATTATGCATCTTGAATCCGAGTACCAGCGTCATTATCGGAATCATCAGTAGACCGCCTCCAATGCCAAGCAAGCCAGCTATGATGCCTACAGGTAGAGCCCAGGCTATCCATAGCCAGGGGTTATCCTTAGGCTTGGCTTCAACCTGTGGCGGTCTGGAAATGAGCATCCAGATATCACTGGCCAGAATCATAATACCAAAAGCTATCTTTAATGATGCCCCGGGTAGGTGCGTGGCAATAGTAGAGCCAGTGAAAGCACTGACTAGACTGCAGGCCCCCATAATAATGGCTGCTTTCCAGAAGACAGCTCCTTCTCTATGGTGACGCCATGTGCCACTGATAGCTGTGGGCAAAACAACCAGTAAATCAGTACCGAAGGCTAGCTTTATCGCTGTATCTGCCGGAACACCCATACTGAGAAACACCATAAACTGAACTGGAGTCATGATGAAGGCGCCCCCGATACCGAGGAGACCGCTACCAAAACCAACGACTATACCGGTTACGAGCAGAGTAATGATATGAATAATTGTCATTTTAAATAGCCTTTTCTTCTTCCTCTATAATTGGGGTAGCGCTTTATTATAATTATTAATCTTTCGGGGTTCAATAAGTAACACTAGAGGTGAAAAACGATCCTTGTCTATTCCCATGGATGACTAGCTTTATAGTCTTTTTACTGCATTCCTCATATGCTATACTGGCGTAGAAAATAACCGATGAGTAAATTGCGGCAACGACAAAGTAGAGGCATTTTACCTATCACCTCTGTGGTAACCTTCCTTGGTTTTCTTGATACCCATCTGCTGATACCGGTTATGGCTCTTTACGCTTCTGGCCTTGGTGCTAGTGTTGGCATTATCGGGCTTATCGTTGGTATTTATTCCATAACTAATACCCCAGCCAACATTCTGTGTGGTCGGTTAGTTGATAGGGTAGGCTATAAAGTGCCCTTGGTGGTCGGGCTATTTGGTGATGCTTTGAGCATGTTTTTTTATTCTCTGTGCCGATTGCCAATTCACCTGGCATTAGTGCGTGCCTTTCATGGGGCGACCGGTGGCATGGTAGGACCGTCTACCATGTCAATTATTGCCGATTATTCAGACAGGATGGGAAAGGGTAGGGCGATGGGTTTCTACGGCATGTCCATAGCCACAGCAAGCTTGGTGGGCTACGGATTGGGTGGGGTTGTTGCCTCTCGGCTAAGCTATAAGGCTCTTTTCCTGCTTGGGGCAGTACTGCTAGCCATAGGTGCGGTGCTGGCTTTGTGGCTACCGGCTAATAAGAAGAAAGTTGACATAACAACTAATGCCTCACTCGGTGAAATACTCAAGCAAGTAAGAGGTTTGTTTAGAAGAAAAGGTTTAGCTCTCTCCTACTGCTCCATATTCGCCCAATATTTTGCTTTTGGTGGAGTGGTTACACTGCTGCCAATCCGTGTAAACGAGTTAGGAATGGAAGCCTTTCATGTGGGGATGTTACTGGCTACCTTTACCGTTATGTTCATGCTACTTCAGTTTCCGGGCGGTGCTCTCTCTGATAAGGTAGGGCGGCTGATACCAACTATCGGTGGTCTAAGTCTGGGTGTCGTTTCGCTGGTCATTTTGCCTTCATTAGCTACCTTTCCGCTGCTGGCGGCAGGAATGGCATTGTATGGGATAGGCTACGGATTGCTCTTTCCCTCAATTTTAGCGCTGGTTACTGACCATACGTCTTCTGAAGAGCGCGGAATGGCGAGCGGGGTGTTTCATGCCCTTCTCACCACCGGAGTAGCTATCGGTGCGCCCATAATTGGATGGGTGGGAGGAGTAGTCGGCATAGAGCTAGGCTTAGCCTTAAGCGCTAGTATTCTGGTTTTGGCTCTAGTTTTAGCTTTGACGGTCTTAAAGCGCATTTGAGCTTGTTGAGTAGACGGGTGCTGTGATAGAATTTTCTTTAGGGCTAGTCCGTTTCGGCTAGCCCTAAAGGTGTTTGGGGAAGAATGCCGTTTAGTTTGAATAAACTATTATATCTCATTGAGGAAATGCCTGCCTACCGCCAGCTTATGGGTGAACTGGAGCATGGTGGTAGCACCAGAGTAGCTGTGCTTGATGCTGCCAAGCCCTATCTTGTTGCCGCTCTCTACCGAAGCTTACATCGGCCGGTGATGGTGGTTACCGCGCAGCCAGAAAGCGCTAAAAAGCTCCATGAGCAACTCTCCGTCTGGTGCGATTCCAGCCAGCTAAAGCTTCTCACTGAGCCGGATGCTCTACCCTATGAGAGTATTGCCTCAAACGACACCACCGAGATAGAGAGGCTTCAGGTGTTATCGTCTCTGGCTAACATTGCCGGGGACGATAGTACACCCACCACCGTCCTGCCATTGATTATCTCCTCTGCTCCGGCATTCATGCAGAAAGTGGCACCATATAGCGATTTCGCTGCCGCCTGTCATACCATAAAGTTGGGGACGGAGGTTGAACCATTTGACCTTTTGAGCCAGTGGCAAGCTATAGG
>JAZDPB010000084.1:0-12222 GCA_043797985.1 Chloroflexota bacterium | reverse complement strand
AAATTGCACAGGCGGCGCAGACGCCGTAACACGCCGGCGACATGGGAGCCAAAAACACCACGATAGATGTGGGCTTCATCTATTACCACATAGCGCAAACGGTGCAGCAGCCGTGACCAGGATTGATGATTGGGCAATATGCCGACATGCAGCATGTCCGGATTAGTAAATATTATCCTGGCCCACTTTCTTATCTCAGCCCGCTCACCCTGTGGAGTATCACCATCAAAGGTAGCAAATTGCCCCATTCTTAACAGGTCGGGGCAGAATAGCTCCCTTAAAGTGCGTAACTGGTCCTGAGCCAGTGCTTTGGTTGGGAAAAGGTAAAGAGCACGACTATCTTGTTCGGTTAAGAGTGCCTGAAGTACGGCGATGTTATAGCACAGGCTCTTACCACTAGCGCTGGAAGTTGCTACCATGACATTCTTGCCCTGGCGGGCATTATTCACCGCCTCAGCCTGATGAGTGTATAGTGAGATTATGCCATGCTCTTTAAGACAATTTTGAAGGCTATCCAGCAGAGGCTCGCTCAATTCAGCACTAGCTGCATGGCGTGGAGGAATATGCTCGATATGAACAATCTGGTTATCATAAGTAGGTTGAGTTGTAAGATAATGAAGGAAAGCTGAGGTATCCATTATTTCCTTTAGAGAATCTACCTGGGAAAGTCTCCTGAATAAATGTTAGAAAACAGTCAAAATCTCAAGTTCGTAGTCAAGTACTTCTATTTCAAAATGGCTGTCACTGATAAATTCCACTACCTTTGAGAGGACCTCATTAACATGGCGCTTGTCGTTGCTGACACAAGAAATGCCGAGAGTAGTCAACTGCCACAAATCCTGGTCGTCGACCTCAGCTACGGAAACATTGAACTTGCTTCCCACCCGCGTAGTGATTGATTTCACTACCCCCCTCTTGCCTTTCAGGGATTGGTTCTCAGGTAAACGAAACCTAATCAGACAGACACCAACATTCATAATAAAACTAGAATCGTTTCTGTTCTCTTTTAGTTGATGAATTATCTATTCTCGTATGACCCTATCCCCTGTCTTCCCCTTCCCCTCTCCTAAAAGGAGAGGGGGTTAGGGGGTGAGGTCAAATCTAAATAGAATGCCAGCTATAACCGAGCAGAAACAAGAAATCGGCTTGTTTTACAACCCATATGTTGTATGTTATAATTTCTTATTTGTAATTATACTTTATCTGTATCGGAATAGCTAATAAAAGAATAAAGGACATCGAGGTGTAATTTGGACAAAGTGAAGAAGACAGGACTCATAAAGCAGTATGCTGTCCGCGAGAAGGATACCGGCTCAACCGAGGTTCAGGTAGCCCTGCTTACCGAGAGAATAAATCAGTTGACCGGACACATGGCGGCTAATCGGCATGATTACCATTCCCAACGCGGCTTACTCAAGCTTGTGGGAAAAAGAAGAAGGCTACTGGTTTATCTCAGTCGGGAAAATGTAAACCGGTATCATAATCTGATTGGTCGGCTCGGACTACGCAAGTAACGACTTAAATCTAAGGAGAAGTTTTTTGTTAAAACCTTATATTTTTGAAAGTAATATCGGAGGCAGAAATCTAGTCATCGAAACGGGGAAGCTTGCCGGGCAGGCAACTGCTGCCGTTACTGTGCACTATGGCGATACCGTGGTGCTGGTTACGCTTTGTGTCGCTGAGGAATCTAGAGAGGGAAGAGATTTTCTACCCCTGACTGTCGACTATGAAGAGAGATTGTATGCTGCTGGTAAAATTCCCGGTGGCTTTATCAGGAGGGAAGGTCGCCCCAGCCAGGAGGCGACCCTGGCTAGCCGTCTTACCGACCGCCCAATACGTCCGCTCCTGCCCAAGGCATGGCGCAAAGAGATTCAGCTTATAATTACCGTCCTTTCTGCCGACCAAGAGAACGACCCTGATATTCTAGCTGTTGTCGGCAGTTCGGCTGTTTTATCAATGTCGGAAATACCATTTGCCGGTCCAGTGGGTACCGTACGCGTTGGCTATATTGATAATGAGCTAGTATTGAATCCAACATTAGTCCAGCTCGAAGATAGTCTACTCGACCTTGTTGTTGCCAGTACTAAAGATGCCATAGTAATGATAGAGGCGGGAACCAAGGAGGTTTCCGAAGATATTGTTCTCCGAGCAATTAAGTTTGGTCATGAGGCAAACCAGGCTATTATTAAACTCCAGGAGCAGCTTCGAGAGGCTTGTGGTAAACCCAAGGTAGAAGCCCCCGTCAGTAACATTAATCCTGAGGTAGTTGCTGCCGTTTTGCCGATTGTCAACGAGAAACTCATTTCCGCATTAAGCCATTCAGAGAAAGCAGCGCGTGAACAAGCGCTCTCCGAATTACAGCGAGAACTCGTTGAGGAATTAGGAGAATCGTTTGCTAAAGAAGATCTAGTTTCTGCTTTTGATACCAGAGTTAAGGCTGCAATCAGAGCCAGCCTCCTTGAGCGAGGGCGTCGTGTCAGCGGCCGCAGCTTGACTGAAATCCGTCCCCTCAGCTGCGAGGTAGGTCTTTTACCTCGCACCCACGGTTCAGCCCTGTTTACTCGGGGAGAGACGCAGGTGCTTACTATTACTACCCTGGGTTCTACCAAGAAGGAGCAGCAACTCGACGGACTAGGGATAGAGGAGACCAGACGCTTTATTCACCACTATAACATGCCTCCTTTCTCTAACGGCGAGGTAAGTCGCATCGGTACACCCGGCAGGCGAGAAATCGGACATGGCGCTCTGGTCGAACGCTCTCTAGAACCAGTAATACCCGAAGATAAGGATTTTCCTTACACCATTCGCCTTGTCTCTGAGGTTCTTAGCTCCAGCGGCAGCACTTCGATGGCTAGCGTTTGTGCTAGTAGCTTGTCCCTGATGGATGCTGGGATACCGATAAAGGCAGCCGTAGCGGGTATAGCTATGGGTCTGGTTACTGATGAACAAGGTAGATATGCGGTGCTGACAGATATTGAAGGTATAGAGGATAACTACGGTGATATGGATTTCAAAGTAGCTGGTACCAGCCAGGGTATCACCGGATTACAAATGGATACCAAGCTTAAGGGCATAAGTATGGAAATCGTAGAAAAGACAGTAAGCCAAGCCCGGGAGGCTCGCTTATTCATTCTGGAGGTGATGAACAAGAGTATTTCATCCAGCCGTCCTGAACTCAGCCGCTATGCACCGCGCATGTACAAGATAAAAATCAACCCGGATAAAATTGGTACGGTAATCGGTCCGGGAGGTAAAACAATCAGGTCAATTGTTGATGAAACTAAAGCGAGCATTGATATTAATGATGAGGGCATTGTGGTTATCGGCTCATCCGATGAGGGAGCAGCCCGTAAAGCGATAGAAATTATCGAAGGCCTAACTAAGGAAGCCGAGGTCGGTGGTATATACACCGGGAAGGTAACACGCTTAATGAATTTCGGTGCCTTTGTGGAGATTTTACCTGGTAAGGAAGGGCTGGTTCATATCAGCGAGTTAGCCGATTATCGCGTGGCAAATGTTGAGGATGTAGTTAACGTGGGCGATGAGATTATGGTTAAGGTAATTGAGATTGATAATATGGGGAGGATAAACTTGTCACGAAGAGCGGTGCTTGGGCAAACGGCCGGCACGTCCGAGGATACTGCAAGTGAGCCACTTTCTCCCGATTACCCGTTTAGAACGCAACGCGAGCCGCGTCCACCGAGGAGTACCCGGCCTCAAAGCAGGTTTCCTCAAAGAGGCGGACCAAATAGAAAATGAAGCCCTCGGTGAGGGGAGCGATAAGTTTAGTACTCTAGGAGTTGAGCTATGAGTCCGATAAAGGTAGTCGTTCATGGAGCACTGGGTAGGGTAGGGCGGGAGGTAATTAACGCCGTATGCAAAGAACCTGAAATCAAGATAGTTGGTGCAGTAGAGCTAAGGGTTACTGATGATTACCTGCCCTTGCCTGATGGCTCTGGGAAAGTACCTTTTTCCTCTAACTTAGACAATATCCTCACCAGTTGCCAACCCGATGTATTAGTAGATTTTACCATTGCTCAATCTACCATGTCCGCGGTGCGCATTGCAGCTAAAAAGGGTGTTAATCTGGTGATAGGAACTACCGGATTGACTGCCGAGCAAATCGGTGAGATTGAGCGGTTATCAATAGCTAATAAAATTGGGGCGGTAGTAGCTCCGAACTTTGCTCTGGGAGCAATTCTGATGATACATCTGGCCAAGATAGCGGCGAAATATCTCGACTACGCTGAAATCATAGAGTTACACCATCATCTAAAAGCCGATGCACCTTCAGGAACTGCTCTATCGACTGCCAAGGTAATGGCTGCTTCCAGAGGTAAACCGTTCAACAGCCCTCCATTACAAGGGCAGACTCCAGCCAGTCGGGCAGAGCAGGTTGAAGGGGTGACCATTCACAGTGTACGGCTACCTGGTTTTCTGGCACATCAAGAAGTGATATTTGGAGCACCAGGACAGACATTGAGCATACGGCATGATACTATCAGTCGGGAATGCTATATGCCAGGCGTCATACTAGCTATTAAGGAAGTAGTAAAGCGTAAAGGGCTAGTCTACGGTCTGGACACTCTACTCAATTTGTAGGAGTCGTTGATGAAAGGATATAGAGTAGCTATTGTCGGTGCTACCGGACTTGTTGGACAGGAGTTCATCAAAGTCCTGGAGCAACGCAGTTTCCCTATGGAGTCAATTAGTCTTTATGCCTCCGACCGCTCAGCGGGCAGGAAGATGTATGTTAATCACAAGGAAGTTGAAGTCGAAGAGACTGCTCCTGAGTCTTTCGAAGGAATAGATATTGCTCTCTTCTCGGCTGGTGCTGAGATTAGTCTGCACTTCTCACCTATAGCTGCCCGAGCGGGAGCGGTGGTTATCGATAATAGCGCTGCTTTCAGAATGGAGCTTACGGTGCCACTGGTAGTCCCTGAGATAAATCCTGAGGATATTAGATGGCATAGAGGAATTATCGCTAATCCAAATTGTTCCACTATTCAGATGGTGGTAGCCCTATATCCCCTGCATAAGGTTAATCCTATCAAGCGTATTGTCGTATCTACTTACCAGTCAGTATCAGGCACTGGCTCAGCTGCTATAGAAGAATTAACCGCACAGGTTAAGCAAATAGTAGATGGGAAAAGTACTATTCCCCATGTTTACCCTCACCAGATAGCCTTTAATATACTACCGGAGATAGATGTTTTTCTTGATAATGGCTACACAAAGGAAGAGTGGAAAATGGTGGAGGAAACGAAGAAGATAATGCATGCCAGCGAGATAGTTGTCTCGGCTACCTGTGCCCGTGTGCCCGTCTTTATCGGACATAGCGAGGCTGTCAGTGTCGAATTCTCCCAACCGATATCTCTTGATGAGGTACGGCGTATTCTCGCTCAAGCGCCGGGAGTCAAAGTGTTGGATGACCCGATCATCAGTCTTTATCCTCAAGCCTGGGCAGCCGCTGGTACCGATGAGGTTTTTGTTGGGCGTATCCGCCGGGATGTTTCACATTCTAATGGTATCGTTATGTGGATTGTTGCTGACAATGTGCGTAAGGGAGCAGCACTAAACGCAGTCCAGATTGCTGAAGAGATGATAAAAAGAGATTGGATTCATCCAAGAGGAGAAGGAAAATGAGAAAAATAGGTCGGTTGTTGACAGCAATGGTAACCCCCTTTAACGCAAAAGGAGCAGTTGATTATAAACAAGCTGAAAAGTTGGCACTGGCGTTAATCAACTCAGGAAGTGATGGCGTGGTGGTAGCCGCTACTACCGGAGAAGCACCGACGCTTACCTGGGAGGAAGTAATGCGTCTGTTCACCGAAGTAAAATCTGCCGTGGGCAATCGGGGGAATGTCATCGCTTACACTGGCAGTAATAGCACATCTGAAGCGGTGGAAGCAACCGAGAAGGCAGAGAAAGTTGGAGTGGATGGCTGCCTTTCCGTCGTTCCCTATTATAACCGGCCCAATCAGGAAGGAATCTATCAGCATTTCAAGGCAATTGCCGAGAGCACCAGCCTACCTGTTATTATGTACAATATCCCTTCGCGCGTGGTGGTCAATATGGAGCCGGAGACCATCGGTAGGTTGAGTAAAATAGATAACATTATCGGAGTGAAGGAAGCCAGCGCTAATATGGAACACGTAGCTAAGACGCTCAATGCCACAAGGGAAGGTTTCCTCATCTGGAGCGGTAATGATAATGATGCTTTTCCTATCATGACTCTGGGGGGCTACGGACTCATCGGTGTTACCACGCACCTTGTTGGTAAGCAATATAAGAAGATGATGGATTTAATTCTCAGCGGCAAGGTAGCCGAGGCTGCTGTTATCCATCGTAACCTTGTGCCGCTGGTGAATGCAATGTTTATTTCGTCCAACCCAGCCCCGGTGAAATACGCCCTTAACCACCTTGGCTTCATGGTAGGAAAACCACGCCTGCCTCTTGTTGAACCCGATGAAAAGGCGGGGGCTGTCATTAAAGATACCCTGAAGAAATACAAGATCGACCTGCCACTATAGAGGGCTGGTGACCTCGCTCACATCCCTGACTTATGCCATGATACTGAAGCATATTATCGGCGTTTTCTTTGTGATAGTGTCTCTGCTTGGTGTTTTCGGGTGCTCGGCAAGCGAGCCTGATTTTCTTGCGCCCAGCCAGGTTAATTCATCGATGGTAGACCAGACGGTCAAGGTGAGGGGTGAAGTCGTCTCGGTGGTACCGAATCCCGGCGGACTGGGCGGGATATATGCCACGCTTGGTGATGGTGATGGAGAAGTAGGCGTCCGCATACAGCGAGAGATTTGGGATTCTCTTGGTGACGATGTAAAAGCACAATTCAAAGAGGGAAAAACTATTACCGTTACCGGTGTCCTGTTTCAAGCAGGAGAATACCTGGTTATAGTATTCAATGGGTTTCGGCTATAGCCCCACGCTTACTTGGAGTTTAATCCTTAAACTCCCGTTCTAGTTCAAATCCAACTTGCTCTACTAATTTGGTAATAATGTTATCTTCACTTAAGCTTGCAAAATCACGCTGAAATTTCCTTCTCACTATTTTGAGTTCAAAATTGGGTAATACTATTTCCATTATGCACGAAATTTACATTCTATTGCTCGTAATCAAAGTATCATAGGTTCGAGACCTGCACAGCCTAGATTCACTTTAGTTGTTAAATGGTTGTCGTATAGTTCCTGCCATTGTCACGAAATTGCTTATAATTATGTCCTTTCATTTCTCCTATTTACTTTGCCATTCCCAGTTCTCGTCTTTAACTAGAACCGCCAATACAGCATAGTCATGGGCATAAGTAGTATCATATACTGCTTTACCAGCTACGCCTATATAACCAATTCTACTCGACTTTATCTCGATCCCGTATCTTCCTCCTTGCGCCAGCGAAAAAAGTTCAAATTCACCACTAATATTTGAAGTAGTCATATAATGAGTAGATACGTATTCCTCACTCGCTAATCTGCCATTAACTTTGATTTGGGCATGATTTAGTGGTGACGTTTTAATATCCTCTGGGATGCGTTCTTCTAATTCATTTAAAACAATTTCATAATCACGCCAATCTTCAAGAATATTCACATAAATGAAGCTATGAGAGCCTACTGGAGCATCAACCCATTCATAGACTTTCCCCTTCACACTGATGAAACTATCGCATCCAACAAGCATAAACAAAAAGAGTATTGCGACTATCAATATACCGAGCTTTACAATCTTCTTCCTCATTTATCCGCCATTCCCTTTTCAGGAACTAGTGCCAGTATAGTCACTTTTATCAAAATATTCTAGCCTATGACGAATGTCATAGAGAAGGTTTTAGTTCTACCTTTTGATACGCACGGTGTACCTTAGGAGACTTGCACCAAACTAGAATCCAGATAATTAGAGGCTAGTCGTAAGTAGCCGCTGTAAAGCTGGAATCAATGCCTTCTTCTCAAACACCAGTTCGGAATGCTTCCAATGCGGGCTACCAATTTGGTAATATTGTTACCTTAAATTAGCTTCAAATCTGCCTGCCTATTGGAGTTACTAGCTGATTTTCCTTCTCACCACTGGGTAGTCATATTACCTAATCTCAGTTCTAAGGCGTTAAGCCGAGTTGTTGCAGAAGCCGACATAAGATTATAGAATTGTTTGTAATATAATAATCAGGAGGTAAGAAAATGATAACTGGTCTTTATGAGAAGCGTTTGGAAAGTTGTAACCGTCTGATGAAAGAGGCAGGGCTTAACGTTCTTCTGCTTACCAAGCCAGCCAACATGTTCTATCTCACTGGTGACGGCCGGCTGTGTGCCTATACCATGATTACACAGGATAGTAAGGTTGCCCTGGGAGTGCCGCAGACTGATGTGGAGGATGTAAAACGACTGGCTCACTTTGATCACATCGCCGGTTTCGAGGACGAGGTAGGGATGATACACTCTATCGCCAACCATTTTGCACGTTTTGGCATTGATGATGGTGTGGTTGGTCTGGAGTACACTTTTCTTACCCAATCGATGATGGCGATGGTCACTCATCCTCATGCCAAGCCGAAAGGTGTAACCGTCAAAGATTGTACTCACGTCATGTCTGGGTTACGAATGGTAAAGGAACCGGAGGAGGTAGAACGTATTCGAGCCGCTGCTAAGGTCGCTACTGCTGGCATGGCAAAGGCAATTGAAGCGGTAAGGCCGGGTATAACCGAGAGTCAGGTAGCGGCGGAAGCCGAGTATGCCATGCGTCAGGCTGGAGCTGAGGAGTTCTGGCGTACCTACGTATCATCGGGTCCCCGTACCAATATCGCTCATGGCCTACCATCGTTGAGGAAGCTTCAAACCGGTGACCTGGTAATGATTGATGTCCATCCCATAGTCAATGGCTATAGCGCTGACATATGCCGCACAGTCTGCGTCGGCAAACCGACTGCAGAACAAAAAGCCGCCTACGACTTATATTTGAAAGCACAGCAAGCCACAGTTGCCAAGGTTAAGGCTGGAGCCAAGATGCTGGATTTAGAACAGACATTACATGGTGTGCTGAAGGATGCGGGACATGGCGAACACATCTTTGGGCCACCAATTCACGGTGTTGGCATTGAATTTGAAGAGTCACCTCTCCCGCCAGGCCACGCCTTTTTCCATGGTGAAAAGGAACCGCCGCCACTTAAAGCTAATGTAGTCATCGCTGTAGGTAACTGTGGTCTTTATACTGGTCCGTGGGGTGTAAGGGTAGAGGACACTGTCGTTGCAGGTGATAAAGAGCCATTGGTGTTGACCGACTATCCTCGACAACTAGTGAAATAGACACCCACGCCTTCCATGAGGGGATGCAGTTATGGCAGGACATGTCAGTGAAACGCGTGGCCTCAAGATAGCTTTATCAAGCTATATAGTCCTGTTTGCATTGCAGCTGACAGCCTACTTCATGACTGGCATTCTTGTTTTGTTCGCTCAAGCATTGGAGGTTTTGAGTGATGTCATGGTTTCCACTTTTCTTTTGTTTTCTGTCATATGGTCACGAAAACCAGCTGACGAGATTCATATGTTCGGCCATGGTAGAGCCCAGAATGTCGCTGCACTAGTCTCAGCTACCATTCTCATTGCCTTTATGGGCTTGGAGGTTTTTCGCGAAGCTATTCCCAAGTTCTTCCAAACTCCGGAAGCTGGTGAAATCCAAAACACAAATCTCGCCTGGATAGTAATTGTTGTATCAATGATTGTATTGGCTGTCCCACTTATCGATATTCTGAGGGCCAAGGTAAAAGGGGCTTCAGCCAAAGCGCAACTGATTCAACTCACTAAGGATGAGGCTACTTACGTGCCCGCACTCATAAGCGTGATTCTGGTGGCACGAGGATACTACTTGGCTGACCCGATAGCGTCTGTAATAATAGGCATGATTATTCTTTTGAGCGGTTTTTACCTGTTTAAGGACAATGTACATTATCTTGTCGGCAAAGCACCCGGCAAAGAATTTGCTGACAAAGTGGAACTGGCTGCAAGGTCAGTCAAAGGTGTCTTGGGCATCCATGATTTCAAGGCTGAGTACGTAGGTCCAAACATTGTCCACACCGGTTTCCACATTGAGGTAGCGAGAGGAACTCCCATTGAAGAGGCCGACAGAATATCCCACGAAGTCGAAGATAGAGTTAGCCAAGAAACCGGTTGTCAGCATTGTGTCATTCACGTTGACCCGGCAGATGACTTAAAGAAGTGACTTTTTAGTGGCAAGTTTATGCCGCCTGTCTTGGGTGAGAAAGACACGAGCAATTGCTGTAGTGCCGGAATTAAGTGTCTCTTCTCGAATAAAAGTTCGGGAACTGTCCAGTAGGGCCCATCATGATAGTAGTGAGGTGACATTTGTCAGGAACGTTGGGTCACAAATCGTCATGTTGTTACACCATGAGAAAAGGCTAGTCTGAACCCGTTTATGAATCATTTCCTTCCTGTTTGTGCTCGTCAATAATTCTTCCTGCTTCATTAGCATACGAGTCAGCCAATTGTCGAAGTGTCGAAGCTAGACGCTGATATCCAGCATCCTCAACATCTTCGGCTTGTTTTCTATACTTCTCGGAAAGTTCTAGTTCCGGTTTCCCATTGGGATCTATCGTATGCACTCCGCGAGAGTTGGAAATCGCCACGCTAAAGCCGTTTCGCATTTCCTCTGCATCTTTGGCATTAAGAGCTTCAGCTGCGGCATGGTTTATCCAAAGTCCATCAGTATCAGGAGGACAATGAATAAGTACCTTTCCAACATGTGTAAGAGCCACTTCATCGGAAAGTGACCTGGACAAGTTAGCTTTCCCCCGGGGCTATCAGTTGTCTCGTCCTAGACCTTCGCAGGGTGGTGACTTTGCCGACATTTTGCCGACAAACTTCTTAGCACCTTAGGGTATCAAACAGCACCGCTAGACACAAAACTCCCGTCGATGCCAAACCAGAAAACACCAAACGTCATATGGAATAATCATAGGGGATGTCTCTTCTTACTTTTAATCAGGTGGTCGCAGGTTCGAGCCCTGCACGGCTCATATTATGCATCGAATTAGACTCCTGCCGATATAAAGGTATTTAGACGTATCCTTGAATAATGTGGAACCACAATAGATTATACACGAGTTAGCAAGAGGGTTCTGTAAGCATTGGACTTCTCCTTCTCCCTTTGTTGGCTGTGCGTTGAGAAGAATTGAGCACGTTAGCGTGACCTATCAAGTCGCTTTCTGAGTGTTTGTGTAATTGAGATGACAAGCACATTACAGAATTAATTCTCGCTCTCTAAAATTGCTTTAGCCCAATCGGCAGCACGCTCCAGTTCTCCCTCTAAAAGCGGGCCTTTGGTGCTTTTAACAAAGAAGCCTTCGGTAGGCGCTATGAGATTACCACCCCTGTCTTTCAGACCGTCCGCGACACGCCCTGCGGCATAGCCGAAGACTTTGACCAGTTTGGTTTTTAGCCTAGTATCGAACGAGGCCACGTTGATGTTTTTCAGAGCGTTGGCGGGAATTTTGCTGAAGAACTCCTGAATAGCCTTTGTCTGCCTGCCTCCCTGGGTGGGAGAGCCGACGATGAGGAGGTCGATAGATTCCAATTCCGCGGGATTCGCTTCATCTACACGGAGCACTCTAGCTTCACCGGTAATAGCACCGCCGATAGTCTTGGCGATTTTCTCTGTATTTCCATAAACTGAGTCGTAAACTATTAAGGCTCTCATTGGAGATACCTCAGCTCCCTTTATGGCACATCGGTTCTTCTGTGGGTAAAAGACAAGAAGGCCGATGGATGACTGGCTCCTGTATCCTTTAAACTCAACGTTTATCGCCTTGGCCGCGCTGCCAGGCTATTTTTGGCGGATTGGTGTTTGGGACGCAAATTTATTTCTACTTCGGCATCGAGTGCGTCCGCTACTCTCCTGACAGTGGATAGAGAAGGCATCGAACCGCTGCTCTCCAGCTTTGCAATACCCTCCTGTTTTGTGTTCAGTAACTTGGCCAATTGCTCCTGGGTTAGTCCCTTCTCCAATCGCAGTCGAATCAGAGCAGATGCCAGCTTATATTCAGGCTCAAGTGCCTCATATCTTTCCTGAACTCAGGGTCTTTCAATAGCCTCTTCTTATGTTCTCTCCAGTTCATATGCTCTACCTCCTCCGGGATAAGTAGTCATCTCGCCCATGCATGACCGGCGGGATTGCCTGTACCTGGATTGGTGTGGGTATTG
>JAZDPB010000068.1:0-3106 GCA_043797985.1 Chloroflexota bacterium | reverse complement strand
TGCAAAATTGTTACACAGAGCTACCAGAATGAACGTGGAGTTGCACTAGGCGTGAAGCTATGCTACGATACGACTTAAGGTGACGGATGGGACAAAGTAAGTTTCTCTCAAAACATGTTGCCGGAGTACTTGTAGCTCTATTCTTCGGTGTTGGCCTGTACCTGCGGATTGCCTTCCCCTATGACACGGTCTTCAGCGAACACGGCATAAAGCTTACTGGAATTGACGCCTATTACTTCATGCGCTACGTTGATAATTTCGTCCACAATTTTCCGCACCTCATCACTTTTGACCCCTATATGAACTACCCCCATGGTCAGCCATTCGGTGGCTTCACCTTCTTTATCTACCTCCTTGGTGGTATCACGTGGCTTATGGGCTTAGGTTCGCCAACTCAGCATACCGTTGACGTAGTCGGTGCCTATTTCCCAGCTATTGTGGGCGCCCTTATCGTTATTCCCGTTTACTTCATTGGTAGAGCCCTCTTCAACCGCTGGGCTGGGGTAATAGCTGCGGGTCTAATTGCCCTGATGTCCGGCGAGTTTTTGGGGAGAACCCTCCTGGGCCGCGCCGATAGAGATGCTCTTCAAGTCCTGCTCGCCGCCTTGACCATGCTATTCCTAATCTTAGCCGTCAAGACTGCCAGTCAAAGCCAACTCACTTTCCATCACCTTAGGCGCCTCGACTGGGAGGTCATTGCCAAGCCTTTGTTTCATAGCTTTCTTGCCGGCGTCTTCCTTGGAGTGTACATCCTCACCTGGCGAGGTGCTTTCATCTCTGTGTTCGTTATCTTTGCCTATTTTGTTGTCCAGTTCATCATTGACCACTTAAGGGGCAAATCCACTGACTACTTGGCAATTACTGGCACTGTTCCTTTCTTGGTCGCTTTGGCGATGTTCTCCCCAGTTTTTCAGAGCCAACTCTATTTGGCTCCGCTTATTATCGCCTTAATGACGCCTTGGCTTCTGACGGCTGTCTCTCGGTTAATGTCAAGAAAGGGAATAAGACCAGCTTGTTTTCCATTAGCCCTTCTGGGTCTTGGCTTGGCAGGACTGGCCCTTTTCTACATCGTTAGCCCAGCCGCACTAAAATCAATGCTGGCAAGCTTGGGCAGTGTTTTCGCATCCTCGGCACTTCTTGTTTCTGAGATGGAGCCTATCCTCTTTCCCCACGGTGAATTCTCTCTTTCCGTCGTCTGGAATAATTTTACCACCGGCCTTTTTCTCAGCCTCATTGCTCTGAGCATACTTACATACCGGGTTATTCGACGGGGTGAGGCTGACAAGACAGCGTTCCTAGTCTGGAGCGTGGTCGCACTGGGTTTGACCTTTGCCCAGCGTCGTTTTGCGCTGCACTTTGCCCTTAATGTGGCCCTTCTCGCCGGCTATTTCTCGTGGCTGGTGCTTGAGTACTACGGCTTCAAAGAGGCAGCTAAGCCGATGGAAGTACTAAAAAGAGTCAAAAAGAACGTCAAGAAGAGAACGGTTCAAAAAGGTAGTCGTCGCACTTACATCCGGACAGAAATGGCTGTGGGGGTGATACTTGTGTTTTTACTCACCTTCCTACCCAACATATTTTCGGCTAAGGCGGAAACCGGTCATCTTCCGCCTGCTCCCAGCGATGCCTGGTGCGAGTCCCTTAGCTGGCTTAGAGACAATACCGCTGACCCTTTCGGCGACCCGGACTTTTACTACAGCCTTTATTCCACACCCTTCAAATATTCCGAAACTGCTTACGGTGTAGCTGCTTGGTGGGACTACGGCTACTGGGTAGTTCGGATCGGGCGCCGCCTTCCCGTCTGTGACCCCGGCGGTGGTGCAAGGGAAATGGTAGCCCGTTTTTTTACTTCTCAGGACGAAGCTTCTGCTAACAAAATATTGAGCGAGCTGAAGTCTAAGTATGTAATCATTGACCGTACTACGATTACTACTAAGTTCTATGCTATGGCAATTTATGCTGGCAGCACCAAAGAAAACTTTTTCGATGTCTATTATGAGCGAGAAGGGTCTAGGCTGACACCCTGGATTTTCTATCACCCGGATTATTACCGCTCCTTAGCCGTGAGGCTGTATAACTTTGATGGTGAGCAGGTAAATCCCGAAAGAGCTATAGTTGTTTCTTACGAGGAGAAGGTAGACCGTACGGGAGTGTGCTATAAAGAAATTACTGATATCCAGACATTTTCTAGCTATGAGGAAGTAGCAGCCTATGTTGCCAAGCAAACATCTGGCACTTACAAAATAGTCAGTCCTACTCCCTTTGATAGCCCAGTACCTCTGGAAGCACTGAAGCACTACAGGCTGGTTTATAGTTCTGACGCTTCTGTCTTGGGGTACGGTGATAAGATGATTCCTGAAGTGAAGATTTTTGAGTATACTGAATGATAGCATTGTCGGTAAGCTGACAGTTTCGGAATATTATAGTACAGGCTGTCTAAAAACCTCTTTTTACTGGAGGGCAATCACTGACCATCGATTGCCTCCAGCACCTTTTAACCGTTCTTTCCTGAAGGCTATCACCCCCCCTTCCGCTACTTTTTTCACCCTCAGGGCTGATTTTACGCCCCAACCCCGACCAAAGTCAATTGTTCCTCCCTGCATCCCAGCATAGTCTCCTAAAGATTTGCGCAAGGCATTGTCCGTATTATTAGTTGCTGAAATCGGTCTAGCCGCTGACAAGACATCGAATGTACTGGGAATAAGTGAGAGAACGGTGTTTCGTAATCGTGGAAGTGTTCGCAATCAAGATGAAGGGAAACAAAATACTTGGGGTGGTCGGCGCCATTATGGGATGACATTAGAAGAGGAACAGGAATTTCTCCGCAATTGGGAGGTTAAGGCAATTGAAGGAGGAGTGCTTTCGGTTCCTCCGATACATGCCGCGCTTGTGGAGAGGCTGGGGCGTTCCATTCCCATGTCCACGACGTATCGATTGCTGGCTCGTCATGGCTGGCGGAAAGTACAGCCGGATACGAAGCATCCCAAGAGCAAACCGGAAATTCAGGATGAGTTTAAAAAAAACTTCCCGGGATGGTGGCGACCGCCTGTTTAAAGAATCAGTGGAATTTACCTGTGCGGCTGATGTTTCAGGATGAAGCCCGGTTTGG
>JAZDPB010000057.1:0-2763 GCA_043797985.1 Chloroflexota bacterium | reverse complement strand
TAGTAGATACAGATAGCCACCATGCCAACGGTACCAGAGACATCTTCGAGAATGATAGAGATGTGCTTCATGTATGTTTTTGCCATCAGGACTATTTTGACAATCAGAACAACGTGGATGTCCGGATTCCGTCTCGAACCTCGGATGAAGAGTACCTTCGTAAGGTGGAGCAGGAGTTTGCTCCCAGGGCAGCAGCATTTGAACCGGAGTATATTTTTTGGGAATTCGGCTACGATGCCACTCAGGGGGAATACGGGGATAAAGGTTTAACCAGGGATTGTCATCCCCGGCTGGCGAGACTGATTAAGGAAGTGGCTGATAGGGCCTGTCAGGGAAAATTGATTACTATCCTGTGCGGTGGTTCGGGTCGGGCGTTAGCCACCTATACTATACCCAGAATTATCGCTTGCCTGGCGGAACTGGATGCTTACCGAATAGGTTGATGGCGGGTTTCCCCCATTTCCCAGAGTAGATTTGCTTTAATTGCTGAAAATGCTCCCTAAACGGAGTTAAGCCAATTTCCGGAGTGGACATTATTATACCGTCTTCTCTATTATCGGTGTAATAACCACGGCGTATGCCGGCACGGATGAAGCCATATTTGGAATATAGGCTCTGGGCAACAATGTTAGAGACACGAACCTCCAGGGTGACGATATGTGCCTTTAACTCTGTAGCCAGGTCGATAGAAGCTATCAGCAGGAGCTCTCCTACCCCATGTCGGCGATATGCTTCCCGCACGGCGATAGCGGTGATGTGTGCTTCATCCGCCAAAACCCAGAAGCCAACAAAACCGACAACATAGTGTCTATCTGAAGGTGGTGGTTCATTAGTAGGGAGGGGGCGAAGACCAAACAGCTGCCTCAATCTCTGGGTTAGCCCGGAGTGAGCTTTTACCTCAATCTTATCGGTAGTTTTCTCCCCATCACAGACCACGATATAGTGGGCTAATTGATTTTGCAATTCATGCCGATAGTTGGCTGGCGGCCATTCGGTGGGGAAGGCTTCACGGTTAATCTCTGTGACCTGGGCAATATCTTCCTGGCACATCAGACGCACGTAGTAAGACAAATTTTCATCCCTAGAAAGAAGTTTTTAATATAAGAATTATTATTGTAACACATCTATTTATTGATGACATAGTATCTACACTAAGAGTTCTGTTTGCTTTTGATTGCTAGGAAGATAGGAAACCTCAAATGTCATTGCGAGGGCACGTTAGTGCCCGTGGCAATCTCTGAGATTGCTTCGCCCCGATGAAATCGGGGTCTCGCAATGACAGTCTGGACAATCTCGCCAAGATGGTGATGTTAATAAATTAATCTTGGAGCTATCCTTTTGCCGTCTTCTTCGTTATACTATATGCACAGGGTAACGCCTTAAGTGCTAAATTGAGGCGTAGTAACAAATTAAGCTGAGGTTTAGCGAACGGGAGTTGTCAGGTGCAAGATGAGGAAAACCTCGTTCAGCGAGCCAAACAACGAGACCAGAAGGCTTTCGCCCAGTTATACGAGGAACACTTTGATAGGGTTTATCGCTATGTGGCGCTTAAAATAGGAGACAGAGTAGAGGCGGAGGATATGACTCAGCAGGTCTTCCTAAATGCCCTCCATTCGATTTCTTCATTCAGTTGGAGGGGTGTCCCTTTCTCAGCCTGGCTCTTCCGAATTGCCCATAACCAGGTGGTCGATTATTTAAGGAAGAATAAAAAACAGACTACTCCCCTCGACGAGTCGCTGGTGAGTGCTGGTAGTGATAGTAACCCCCAGGTAATGGTTGAGTACAAACTAGATATCGAGCAGCTACGAGTAGCTACCAGACGACTAACTGAGGCACAGCGTGAGGTAATCTCCCTCCGCTTCGCTGGTGGGTTATCAATTGCTGAGGCAGCCAAGATTATGGGTAAAAGTCAGGGGGCAGTGAAGACATTGCAACACAGTGCAATAATTGCCCTGCGCAAAATATTATTGGTGGGTAATAATGAGGAAGTCGAGAAAATTTGATAATGTCTTGGATGAGTGCCTGGAGCGACTGCTGGTTAAGGGCGAGACGGTAGAGCAGTGTCTTCAGAGCTTCCCGGAACATGCAGATGCGCTTAAACCATTGCTTGAAGCAGCCCTGGCTATCAAGCAAGCATCCACTATCCAACCTGACCCCGAGCTCAAGGACAAAGCCAGACACCGGTTCTACTCGGCACTCCAGGAGACCGAAAATGAAAAGGACCGCCCCTTCTTCCGGTGGGGCTGGCAGCCACGAGGGGCAACGGCAGTAACCATAGTCCTTGTCCTCTTGTTGGCTGGCAGCGGCACGGTCGCGGCAGCTACCGGCAGTATGCCTGACGAGCCACTTTATCCGGTAAAGCTGGCAACTGAGCAGGCACGGTTGGTACTAACTCCCTCAGCGCTAGGCAAGGCGGAGCTTTACGCTAAACTAGCCGATAGGAGAGTGGTTGAGATAATTCGTATGGCGGATAAAAGCAAGCCAGCGCAAATTGAGCGGACTACCCGCCGTCTTGATTTCTATCTGACGAAAGTAGCCGATTTAGCCTTAACTCAGGAGGTAACCGGTGCTCCCGGTATGCTACCAATGATGGGAGAACAGCCAGATGAAAAAGCGCCATTCCCACCTGAGATGGCCAGGAGTGCCAGAGAGTCATACCCTGGCTTTGACCGCCGGGCGGCATTGAGGATGATGATGGAAAACCATGCCCTCGAACATTCTGAGCGTATGCGTGAGGTGCTGGAAAAAGTTCCCGCATCAGCC
>JAZDPB010000011.1:0-11462 GCA_043797985.1 Chloroflexota bacterium | reverse complement strand
GTAAACCAGGCTTTTCCGAATCACAACGCGAATGTCAAGTAGATGGTACTTTAGGATGACTACGCTGCATATAATACAGAATATCAAATTAGCCCAGATGGCGGCTGGAGGCAAGTTAGAAAAGCCATCAATAAGCCCTCCCGCTATGGGAAAAAGCGCCGCAATGGCGAGGTAGAGCAGTCGGTTCCTCTCCTCATACGAACTGGATACCCTGTACCGACGTAATATGTTGTATATTGCTGCACCCATTAAGAGCGTGCCGACCGCCAGAGAATAACCGGCAGGACCTAGGACGGGAGTGTAGCCATAGTCGGCTAAAACCATTCTGACCACTACTAGAGGCGTAGGAGTTAAGGCAATAAATATTACCAAGGCCAAATAAGAGGCAAACAGGATGCCCCTTTGCCCTTTATTACCAGTGTAGGCGAGACTGAAGTGATAATAGAGTACAAGGAGAGCAAAGCCGAATGTCGGTACTAGTCTGTCCCACAGGACAGCCTGGTGGACATCAGGGCTTGACCGCATCCCAAAAGTTACCAAGCTCCACAGCATCATACTCAGGAGGACGTAGCAGAATATCTTACTGCCGAAAGTCCAGCTACCTTTTCGCCACACCAAAACGACTAAAGCTAAGCTAATTGCCACCGCAACCAGCGGTAGCATCAAATAGGAGGGGTTAGATAAAGGGTTAATCATTTCTTTACAATCGCTTCACTCAATTCAAGGAGACGTCTTACAGTTGCCTCGGGAGGGTTTATGTGAGACGGCTTCAAACGAGCAAAATCAGCACCCTCCTTCACCTTTTCATCCATATAGTGTTGGAAAGTTTTCGGCGACAGAGAAGTAACCCTGACCGGTTGAAGTCCAAGATAGCTATTGATATCTCTGTAGTCTATGTCAATTTTTTCCAGTTGCTCATGAATCATCTTTTCTATCTCGGTGGTTTCCCTCTCCTCGTTCAACTCTAGGTAAAGGCGAAGAAAACTTTGGTTTTGGTCATACTCCTTACACGCTGACCAGTCTTCGTATTTTATCCCGGTGTTGGCAATCGCCTGCCAGATTATCTTTTCATCTAGGTCAGCAAGACCGCCAAGGTTGATACTTTCACCAGCTCTGCGCTGAAATATGATTTGTGGAAGGTTAATTCCGGCCTCATCGTCTCTGAGAGCGACAACCTTGACAAGGTCTCCCATGGGATACCTGAGAAGCGGCATACCATAGAACTGCGTGATTACAACTTCGTACAATTGCCCTTCCTCTACTTCACTCAAGAGCACAGTAGCGGGGTGGTAATCTTTATCGTCTTGGTGCTTAAGATGCTCCTCATAAGGAATAAACTCCAGATATACCATGTCAGGCAAAAAAGTTATCCATTTCTTATTCCAAGCTTGCAGAGCAGCAACGATCATTTCGGCAGAAGCATAACACTCAAGTGGTTCCACTCCCCAGTAGTGCTCTATTTCTTTCTTGTATATAGTGGTATCTGTACCCATAGTCGTGATGCCTAGTGGTGCCCACAAGTCCTTGGGCAAAATCGCTCTTTTCTCTCTTTTGGCACGCAATAAGGCAAGAAGAAAGCGGAGAACTATCTTTGGATGTAGCATGGAAGAAGAAAATTTCATACTCTGCGTTTGATTGCTGAACCGTTCCCCGATTTTTGCCAAAACACTACTCATGGCTGTTATAATGTCAACCCCGTCCTTAAGCGCTACCTGAAAGCCCTTCTGGGCTCTGTCCTGAAACGCCATATTTTTCGCTTGCTCTGCAGAGGGGATAGCCTGAAATGAGAAATTTTTAGTAAGAAAGTCTGTAAAGTAACCTGAGACGTAGGGCTTTGGGGCAAGCATACCAAAAAACCGAAGCCCAGGTGCAATATTAATGTCACCTTTCTTATTGGCCGAGGCGAGAATAAAACTGCTCAGAATTCTCATACTCGCTCTCGCGCCGGCCTCGGTACTTTGAGGAATCCATTTAAAGCGTCCGCCCTTTCCTGAAGAATGACACCAGAAATAGGGCTTTACTGCCAAGGCGTCGTCTCGCTGTTCACTCAAATATGGCTCATAGTCATCATAGGTGGTCAACGGAACTATGCGGCGAAATTCCTCTACATCTTTTGGCTTATTCCCACCCATAATCTTCTTACCCAGTGTACTATCGGCGACAAGTTTTATCTCGTCCATCAGAAGTTCCTTCTGGATATCCATGAACTCTTTAATAGACAGGTCTAGAAAGCCGCAATATCGCTGCCACAGTTCATCTTGAGTAAGAGTCTGAAAGTACTTATCTTCTTGAAGCATTAAAATCCTCCTTGGATATTTACTTTTTGCCATAAACGATGAAGTCGCAGTACACAGGATAGTCTTCTATCTTAAAATCGGCGACTCCTACCTCGTGGAATATTGTCTCCAATTCACTACGTGAGCACGGTTTCTGCCCCGTCCGGAACATCAGTGGCAGGTAAACCAGCCCTCCGGACATTGTGGTTAACAATCCAGAAAGCATCCGTCCGTATTTTCCGGCATTGGTATTATGACTGATACTCTCCTTTAACAGATTGAGCGCCAGGGTCGCTCCTTCTTTAGCGGAGGGATAGGTTATCACAAATTGTCCTCCCTTGGTTAATACCCGGAGTAATTCTACCGTAGTCTTCCGTTTATCTTCGATGAAATCCATAACATGGAGGCACAGCACCTTATCGAAGCTTTCCGAAGTAAAATCCAGATTTTGAACATCCATTGTCAGGAGTTCAATCTCCTTACCGTGCGCTGATGCTTTCTTGTGTGCCCTTCTTAAAGCTGTGTCTGAGCTATCTACCCCGACAATGTCGAGCTCGCTATTTATCCCCAGAATGCTGACGATTTCATTGCCGGTACCAACGCCCGCACACAACACCTTATTGCCGTTATCAAGCCTAAATTTGCCAAGGCAGGCTCCCTGCCACCTCTGGTAAGGAGCGAGCCGGGCTGTAGTGCTGTCATACAGCCGGTTATAAACAAGGTTAAAATAGGCGATTGTCATTTTGCTGCTTATATTCATAACAGCTAAATCCCGGAGACGTTTTAGAGCAACAAATCTTCAGCGAAGCTATCCTTGATGGTGGGTATCTGCCATAATATCGGAATCTCTCGACTCATTGCCTCCAGATTCAATCTGGTAAATTCGAAAGCCTCTTCGATAGTTACTTGACCGTCGGCTTGATAGAAATCTGCCCATTGGTTCATTATGCCCAGTTCAACGAAGCAATAGGTAAATAGACCGTGATGGGGGAACTCTCCTGGTAAAGCTTCTGCTGCCAGTCCGGTCTGAGTGGTAGCCATGCAGATAACATTGCCCTTACTACCAAGGTCAATCATTCCACCAGATAGGCAACAGTCGAATAGAAATACGAGCCTGTCAGTCTTGAATTCGGCAAATGCTTCTTCCAAATCCTTGTCCGAGATAATCTCCAAATATAAATCAGTCGGGTCTTGCGGATTTTCCCACCCCCAGACTACTATGCCCACTTTACCGCCACCGTGAGCTGGTACATAAGTAGGTGTGTACTTGGCACCATGCCCGCTAAAGAAGAAAACTACCTCGTCGTCTTCGCTGATAGTTGCTTTCAGGCAGGCGATTTCGTTCATGATTGTCTCACGATTAGCTTCGCTATCTACTAACAGGTGGATATTACCTTCCTGAAAACCGTAGCAACTTATGAGAGCTTCTTTCATCATTACGGCATCATCGGCAGCGAAAGAGAGGTCATAGCCTCCTTCGAGAACGTGAGTAGGGCCGGGATAATCAGAGATGCCAATGATGATAGCATACCTTGTCCCCGTTACCTCTTCACCGATTATCCCCTTGGCTACTTGAGCTTTTGGTCCCATTGATGGCGGTCCCATTAAGGGAACTCCCTTAACGCTTACCTTCTTTATTACTTCAATATTGGTGGCGTTGGGTCTGGCAGGCGATTCGCCGGCAAAAGCTGCAACTGGTAAAGTTAGCAGGATTGCTAGAAAAACGACGCAGGATAAGGAAATCATTCTTTTCATCTTGTATCTCCTTTGTAAGAAAATAATTTAATCAATAACAGTTTTATGTCCTGCGGGACGGACTATAACACAAAAGATAGATTGTGTCAATATATATATAATGTGAATATTAAAAGGATTAGATAGTGCTATTTTTGATACAATGGTATTTATCTAGGTAAGCTGAAGCTAGTTGATTCACTCCAGCATGTAGTGTATCATTGTGTCCTAATGGAGGTGGGTAATGTACGAAAAGATACTTGTTCCTTTAGATGGTTCAGCATTAGCTGAAGTAGCCTTGCCTTATGCCGAGGAGTTGGCGGGAAGATTAGGTTCAGAGGTGTATCTGGTATATGCTAATGAATTACCCCTGGACCCGTACCAGCATATGCACACGTTCTATCTCGACAAAATGGTTGAGGTCACTAGGCAAGGTGCTGAAAAATATCACAAGAAATCGGGGACGCGAGCAATCCAGGTAAAGTCAGCGATTCTGCTTGGCAATCCGGCGGAGAAGATAGTGGAGTATGGCGAGAAAGAGGGTATTTGTCTGATTATAATGGCGACCCACGGGCAATCTGGCATTACGCGGTGGGCTCTGGGAAGTGTGGCTGATAAGGTGGTGAGGGCGACAAAGTGTCCGATAGTTCTTATCAGGGCAAAAGGTGCTCGCCCGGACGTGCGTGAGAAAGGCATACTGAATATGGTACTAGTTCCGCTAGATGGCTCAAAAGAAGGCGAAGCTGTACTTCCCTATATTGGTGAGCTTGTTGCCAAGTTAAAAACCGAGATTATTCTATTTCAGGCTCTTTCGCCGGGTTACCAAGCTACCTCTGATGAGGGGTATGAGTATGTTACCTACACGAAGCAACAGATGGAATCGGACAGGGCATTTGCCAGAAATTATCTTGAAAAGGTGGGTGCTCGGTTGAAGCGGAAGGGAGTGACGGTGAAATCGGAGGTGAGGTTTGGTAATGCCGCCGAAGAAATTATAAAGTTCGCCGACGAAATTTCTGCTGACGTAGTGGCAATGTCAACACATGGGCGGTCTGGCGTTGGCCGTTGGGTCTTTGGCAGCGTTGCCGATAGGGTACTACATGAAGGAGATACTCCTCTGTTGCTGGTGAGATCTTCAGGAGCCAACGAGAAATAGCCGAATCCCCATACCTGACAAAGGTTGGCGTTATGGATGATAAAAGCCTGGAACTGCTCGAATTCCAGCGGGTGAGGGGAATACTTGCCGATTTCACCTCGTTTTCCGCCAGCCGCGAACTGGCAATCAATCTTCAGCCGCTTACCGATTACGAACAAATTTCTCTACTTCTGAAACAGTCGGCTGAAGCGCGTCATCTCATTTCAATCGAGCCGGCCATTTCTATCGGCAGAGTCATGGATATTCGAGAGGCGGCAGCGATGGCAGCGCGTGGCAAGGTTCTTGAGTCTGAGACTCTGGTCGAAGTCCAGCAGACCCTGGCGGCTATCCATCAAGTGCACCGTAGCCTTAGCAAGCTGTCGAGCGAGCTTCCATTGCTCTGGGATATTACTAAGGGCATTGTCGAATTGCCTCAGCTTGAAAAAGATATTGGCAATTGTTTTATGCCCACAGGTGAGATACGGGATTCGGCTTCATCGAGCCTGGCTGCAGCGAGGAAACGATTGAAGGAGGTGCGGGAACACCTCTTAAACCATTTGGAAGCCATCATCAGGTCGCCCAGAGGACAGAGAATAATTCAGGAACCGCTTGTAACCGAGCGGGAGGGAAGATACGTCATCCCGGTCAAGGTTGAGTTTCGGAAGGATATCAAGGGTATCGTTCATGATGTCTCTAACACCGGAGCAACCCTGTTCATCGAGCCGTGGACTACCGCCGAGGAAGGGAACGAGCTTCGAGAGCTGGTGATGGAAGAAAAGCGCGAGATAGAAAGAATTCTTAGAGACCTCAGTACCAGAGTGGGTGCGTATGACACGGAGATTTATCGCAACGTGGCGTTAATTGCTGAGCTGGACTTAGCACTGGCAAAGGGGAGGTATGCTAAGAAAGCCAGGGCTGCCGAGCCAAGCCTGGTCACTTTCAGTGAGGATGGGGGCAAAACACCGGGTGAACCGGCTGGCATACTCAGGCTTGTCGAAGCCAGACACCCCTTGCTTGGCGAGAAAGCAGTACCACTTTCGGTGGAGGTAGGGCGTGGCTTCTCTATACTCGTGATTACCGGTCCCAATACCGGTGGTAAGACAGTAGCCGTTAAGACCATCGGTCTACTCAGTCTGATGGCGCAGTCCGGCATGCCGATTCCCGCTTCAGCCGAAAGTCGTATCCCGGTTTTCGATGGCGTATTTGCTGATATCGGCGATGAGCAAAGCATCGAGCAAACGCTTTCTACTTTTAGCTGGCATGTCGGTAACATCATACGTATTATCAAGGGGGCTACGAAAAAGAGCCTGGTGCTTCTCGACGAACTGGGCACGAGCACTGACCCGGCTGAGGGTTCTGCCCTGGCTCGTTCTATTATGCTCCATTTGTTATCACGGAGGGTGATGACGGTAGCTACCACCCATTATGGCGACATAAGGTCGTTTGCCCATGTAACTCCGGGGTTGCAGAATGCCTCGCTTGACTTCGACCCGGTTACCTTGACGCCAACCTATCACCTGACAATGGGTATTCCGGGTGGCAGTAATGCCCTGGCTACCGCTCTTCGCCTCGGCTTGCCGTCTGAGATTGTAAATGTCGCCAGGGAGATGCTTCCGAAGGGTGCTCAGGAGCTGGAGAACCTGCTCGCCGACCTGAATAGCGAGAAGCAAAGACTCGATGTTCTGCAGGGTGAGTTGACAAAGGAGAGGCAAGAAATAGAACGAAAGAACATCGAGTTAGAGAGTGAGCTTCGACGGTTAAAATCTGAGGAGCGGAAGGTTGTTCAAGATGTGCGCGACAGTATTGTCCGCGAGGCGGCTGAGTTGCAGAAAGAGATACGTGGGGCGGTATCGGAACTGCGAAAAGAAAAATCGAGGGAAGGAATCGAGCGGGCGAGAAAGGCGCTGGCGACGATGCGGGAGCGGTTGAAGGCGGAAGTTTGGCAGCCCAGAAGTGGGGAGGTGGCAGATGAGAGTGTAATTACCGCCGGCGATACGGTTTTGTTGAAAGAAGCCAACCTCCGGGCAACAGTGCTATCGGTATTAGAGGATACGCAGCAGGTAGAGTTGCAAGCCGGGCAGACCAGGCTTACAATCAGTCTCGATGGGGTGGAAAAGGTGACTGCTGCTCCGACAGGAGCGACAGCAGCATTTGTGCCGGTAACAATAAAACCGGGTAAGCGGTCAGTTGCTCGTGAGCTTGACCTGCGCGGGAAGCGGGCGGATGAGGTCGAGCCGGCGCTCGATAGTTACCTCGATGATGCCTGCTTGGCTAATCTGGCTGAGGTACGCATTATTCATGGCATCGGCACGGGCACCGTGCGTCAGATTGTCAGGGACTTTCTGGCTTCTCACCCCCTGGTCAAATCCTTCCGCCCTGGCGGGAAGGGAGAAGGTGGTGATGGAGCAACCATTGTCAAGCTGTAGTGCTTTCCTGCAGGTAACTACGAGAAGTTGAATCAAGTGAGTGGAATTATGAAGAAAATGATATTTGTTCTAAATATAATATTTAGTGTGTTTATGCTGGCCCTTTATGTTGTTTGGACTACAAAAAAATCAGTCCCGGAAGGAGCTAGATTGGAATATGCTCTTACCTGGTATCTACCTTTTGCCATAGCATCTGTATTCAACATTATTGGTGGATTGTTAATTTTGAAAAAGAAACGCGTATCATTGGCAGTCATAGCTCTTATCTTCACCGTGATAGTATTAGTTTTATATTTTATCGCTCTTTATATTTTCCCACATTTCGCTTTTGTAGGGCCAGGATATTAACATTTTTAAGAAATCGTATTTCAACATCGGTAATGAGATTCTGGATTTAGTAAAGGATACACTTTTTCAACAGTCTGGTATGTTTCTGGAGGAGAAAGGTTATTATACTGATATCGAGACGCTTTCTGCTTGGCAGGCAGAAGATGCTGACTCTTATTGATGAACTGGAAGAGGCTGGTGGTGAAGCTGAGTCTTTATATCTGCCTTCAGATCTATTGCTTCCGGAGGTTGAAAACTCACTGGCAAGATTGTCTGGCATGGAGACCATTCCACCGGGTCTGGCTGAGCTTGCCGCTCGTTCGCCGACGGGAGCAGTCTTTTTCTGGGGCTCGGCGCGGAAATATGTTGTTTTGCCACCATTCCCGGTAACGGAAAGGTATTTCGCTCATGGCTATGATGTCGAGCCGCTCCGCTCCCGGCTCAAGCACGATTTCACCGTCGCTCTGGTACTGATAAGACTGGGGGCATACGCTATCGGAGTCTGTCAGGGTGAAAAACTGCTCAATAGTAAGGTCGGGACCGGGCTTGTTCATGCTCGACACAGGCAGGGTGGCTCATCGAGCGCTCGGTTTAGACGGCATCGGGAAAAACAGATAGAAACCTTTTTGACCCGTGTCTGTGACCATGCGCGAGAGCAGCTTGAACCTCATGCCCGAATGCTGGACTACATCACCTACGGAGGCGCACGGACTACCATCCTCTTACTTCAAAAACGGTGCACGTTCTTACGCCAGTTTGATAATCACACCCTGCCACCCCTACTCGATATACCCGAACCTCGTCAGGCAGTACTGGAAGAAGCGGTCACTCGTGTCTGGTCAAGTAGCGTGATTGAATGGCACGAGAATGAAACTTCAGCTTGAAGGTAATAGTGTCATTGCGAGCCATCCGCTTCAGTCGGAGGCGAAGCAATCCGACAATTCTATTTAGATGGCTTCGTCGTCCCGACTCATCGGGACTCCTCGCCATGACAACCTTAGTTATTAAGCGCTCTCACTTTTCCGCTATGGTAATTCGTTTTATCTTATCGCCGTTCTTGAGCTTTTTGAGAACATCCATTCCTTCTGTTAATTGGCCGAATACCGAGTGCTTACCATCGAGGTGGTGCTGGGGAGAATAAGTAATGAAAAACTGGCAGCCGTTGGAATTGGGGCGGCCGGGGTTAGCCATTGACAGAGCACCGGTAACATGGGTGTGCTTGGTGAATTCATCGGCAAATGAGTAACCGGGGGTGCCAGTACCGGTCCCGGTGGGGTCTCCTCCCTGAGCCATAAAGTCAGCGATAACGCGGTGGAAGGTGGTCCCATCATAGAATCCATCACGGGCAAGAAAGACAAAGTTGTTGACCGTTAACGGAACATCGCTGGCGAATAGCTCCAGCACCAGCTTCCCTTTTTCTGTTTCAATGGTAGCGGTATATTGCTTGCTGATATCGATTTTCATTGGTGGCGGTGCTGAGTAGGTCTTGCGTACTGGCGTCCCACTGGCGCACGACGCCCAAAAAAGTGTTACCACACCTAGGATGATGCTGGCTATTTTAGATATAAACCCTGTTGACATACATTTGCTCCTTTCTTTTTTCGCAGTACTCTACAGTGAGATTGTTTACCAACCCCTCACCCTTTGTCCCTCTCCCCATCGTAAGGGGAGAGGGATGATTTTTAAGAGGGACGAAGTCCCTCTTTGACGCCCTATAACTTGGGGCTTTGCTTTTTTGACTTCCCTATTTAAATCCCTCTCATTCTCCCTTCATTAAAGGGAGAGGTTCTCCCCCTCTCTGTCATTGCGAGCCCTCACGCTGCGCTCAGGGTAAACTCTGCAAAGCATCTGCCGTACTCCGCTCACCCTGAGCTTGTCGAAGGGTGGTTCGACAGGCTCACTATGAGCGGGTAATCGTTGCGCTATACTGCAACAACCCTTTATATGGATTGCTGCGTCGTCCCTGCTTTATTGGGACTCCTCAGAATGACAGTTGAGGAAAGCCCTCCACGTCAGGTGTGGAAGAGGAGCGAAGCTCCTCTTTTATTTATACTCCCCCTTCCCATAATAGTGAGATGAAATCCTTGCATAAGGGGGTAAGGGGGATAGGTTGTTATATGACATCCAGAGCATTGGCTAACCAAACAATATTGCATAGTAATATACCACTACTCCGACAAAGAGAACACTGTCCATGCGGTCAAGCGCACCTCCGTGTCCTGGAATGAGTTTGCCTGAGTCTTTCACTCCCATATTGCGTTTGAATAGAGACTCGGAAAGGTCGCCGAGTTGGCCGAAAATGCTGACGAGCAAACCAAGCAGTATTGCCTGCTCCCAGCTAAGGGGCAGGCTGAGAGGCGTAGGTAACGTGAAGAGCAGACTGACGATGATGGCACCGAGGATTCCACCGATGGCTCCTTCTTTTGTTTTGCCCGGGCTAATCTGAGGGGCAAGGCGGTGCTTACCGAAAGCTCTGCCGATAAAGAAAGCGGCGGTGTCAGAGGCGGAGTTAGTGAGCAGAGCAAAGAATACCCAGTTTCTGCCATTGTCCAGGTCCCTCAGTGCCACCAGGTTGCCCAGCAGCCACCCAACGTAGATAATTCCAGCCATCGTCCAAGCCCAATTGCCAAAAGCCTTGTCCTTGTGTGAGCGAAGAAGCGACCAAATTAGAGATAGCAATACCCCTGAGGTTAGCAGGAGTGGCATGAGTAAGCTGAGGTCAAAGTGGGGTTTGAGAACTGATAGTACATCCGAATTATGACTGAGGATAAAGAGCAAAGTCCAAATCAGTCCAAAGTAGGTGAGGGGTGATATCTTGGAGGCAGCGACTAAACGGTAGAATTCATAGGCAGCCAGTACTCCCCAGATAGCTATTAATATTGTAAACCAGGGTAGCGGTTTATCGAACCAGATTGCAGCGGCAAGGAGAGGAATACCCCAGAGCGCACTTATGACTCTTTTTTTGAGCATAATATTTGGTGAACCTTACCCACTACCCCCCTCTCCTTACAAGGAGAGGGGGGTAATACTTTTATAAGAGGGACTTCGTCTCTTTGACGCTTCTATCTAAATCCCTCTCATTCTCCCCTTCGACAAGCTCGGGGCAAGCTCTTTATTAAAGGGAGAAGTTCTCCACAAGAACTTTGTTCCTCTTTGATTCTCTTTAGTAGGTGTTTAAGAGGGACACTAGCCCTCTTCATAAATCTTCCCCTTCCCTTTATCAAAGGGAAGGGGATAAAGGGGATGGGATTTAATAAAAAGTTCCCAAATTATAATCCGCCGAAGCGCCTTTGTCTCTGGCTATATGATAATAATGCTTTGTCCATATCTTTCTTACCAAAGTCAGGCCAGAGCACTTTGGTAAAATGGTATTCGCTGTAAGCGGTCTGCCATATCAGGAAATTACTGAGGCGGAGTTCATCACCGGTGCGAACTAATAAGTCAACGTTAGGTAGACCAGCGGTATAAAGGAAGCTATCGAACAACTTTTCAGTTATGTTTTGGGGCTCGATGCGTTCGGTAACAAGGCGGCGCGCTGCGTCTACAATCTCAGCGCGTCCTCCATAA
>JAZDPB010000166.1:0-29179 GCA_043797985.1 Chloroflexota bacterium | reverse complement strand
GGGTTAGCATTTGCTCAGACCATAATGGCCAAAGACCCCGAGATGGAGTGTGTACAAAATGATTATGATTAGCGAAATAGCATTGAATGTGCTCTCTGAAGGCCTACAGGCCAGCGGCATAGAGCGAGCAAAGGGCCTTCGCTTAAAAGAGGAAAATGAGCGGCTAACACTTGAACTGGATTCACCAAAGAAGTCAGACCGTGTCATTTTGTACAATGACCAGATGGTGCTCATCATCGACCCCGGATTTGAAGCCAGTATCGGAGATGCCTTCATAGATGTGGAGGATACAGCAGAGGGCCCCGACCTCATTCTAAGCCCTGCAAGAAGCTGGTGTTAAAGCTAAAGAAGGATAAGTAATAGAGCACTTAATTTGTTTAGAGCTAAGAAAGGAGGTGTCGATTAGCAAACAAATTCAGGATTAATGACCAAAGACCGATTGACCATTCTCAAGTTTAGGAGGTAGTAACAATGGTTTTGAGAAAACGAAAGTTGCTGGTGATAGCCGGAGTTCTCACGGTAATAGGCTTACTTCTGGCATCGTGCGGCGGACAGCCACCTACCGGTGGGACAACCCCAGGTGGGACAACCCCAGGTGGGACAACTACCGGAGGACCCACGGGCGAGATAACAACAACAGCAGCGACAATCACAGGAATGAGACCACCATGTGACATTCTAACCACTACCAGCGTTGGTTCAGCTCAGCTCAGAGAGCTAGTCTGGGATACTCTGGTTCACATCGACAGCACCGGGAAGATAAACCCAGCCCTGGCTGAATCCTGGAAGATTGCCGACGATTGGTCGAAGGTAGATTTTAAACTACGACAGGGACTCAAATGGCCCAACGGTGACCCCTTTACCGCCCAGGATGTTAAATTCTCCCTCGATAAGTACTCGGAAAATGGTACCACGTTCAATTACAGCGGCGATTTTATCAAGTATGTTAAGGAAACCAAGGTAGTAGATGACTATAATGTCAGTGTCTATCTCAAGATGGCTTTCCCGGTAATCTTTGACCGCCTGAACGCTACATGCGCAATATATCCCAAGGACTACTATCAGAAACTAGGCCAGACAGGATTTGCCGCTACGCCCATGGGACTGGGTCCCTACAAGATAACCGACTTCAAGCCGGACCAATTTGTAAATGTTGAAGCCCAGCCGAACCATTATCGCGTTACTCCCACCGTAGCCAAGATTCACCTTGTCTATGTTCCTGAGCCGACAACTCAAATAGCGATGTTAAAAACGGGCGAAGCGGATGTTATCAGTATCCAAGTCGACTTTGTCCGTGATGTAGCATCCGACCCGAACCTGAAGATAGTCACGGCTAAGGAGTGCTACACATATAGTTTCGTTGTGCATGACATGGTGGCTGGCATAGCGGGAGTTCCGTTACTGGACTTACGGGTGCGACAGGCAGCCAGCCTTGCCATCGACCGAAAGACAATCTGCGAGAAGATTTTCTACGGTTATTCCTCACCAGCGAACCAATTTACCGCCTCATATGTCCAGGGCTACGACCCCAACCTTCCACTCATCCCCTACGACCCGGTGAAGGCAAAGCAGCTCCTGGCTGATGCCGGCTACCCTAACGGTTTTGATACCACGTTATCCTACACCATGGCCAGAAGGGCCGAACATGAAGCTGTATCAGCCTACCTGTATGCTTCCGGGATAAGAGCCAAGCTTGTTCCGACAGAGGCAGCATCCTACACTGCCCTGCGGAACTCGTCAGCCCGAGACCCGAAAGCGCCGAAATCACTCCGCGGCCTGACCATTCACACTGTGCCATATTCGGTTGGCATATTGCATGCCGGTGCCTCGATGCAAAGCCAGATGGCTGGCGGCTCCCTGCAGAGTGCCGGCGTGAGTAATCCAGCAGAAGTGGCACTCATCGAGGAGTCAATGAAGTATGCCGTAGGTGACCCGAAGCTAACCGAACTAGGTAAGCAGATAAACGAGCTTGCTTTGAAGGAGCTGTGGCACATCCCGCTTTTCGAAATGAGCTTGAACTGGGGCGTAAGTCCGAAAGTCGTTGCGGGTGATTATCTGATTAATCCAGGTAACCCGTATAACTTCCACTACGCAGACATTAAGCTAAAGTAACCAAGTAGTAATGGGGGATCCCAGGGTCAGGTGTTCAGGTTACAGGACACCTCCTAACCTAACACCTGACCCGACAAAACATGTTATAACAGTAGTGTAAACTAGTCAATAGTCGGGAAAGTGACTTTATTATTGGTCCTTAAGGTAAGGTACACATTATCTCCATCTCTACCTTTCTCGTTTTACTTCTTTTTACACATACGATGTAGAATGAGTCTCTTGGACTCACGCTTCTAAGGTCTTATCTCATACAGTCTGTCTCTTTGAGCACTCTCAATACCCAAGCTATAAGATGGCTTAAACTGATTACAAATAGACCCAGCCGACAAATGTTAGTAATGTTATGTCAAATACGCTCGGAACTGTATTAGGTGGACAATTTCTTTTCGCCGATAAAAGGGCAGACCTTGACAAAATCATGATATTATTCTATATGGAATAACAAAAGGAGGTATTAATTATTATGGGGAAACTTGATGGTAAGGTAGCAATAGTAACCGGAGCCAGTCGTGGCATCGGCAAAGCAACCGCTGAACTCTTCGCCGCTGAAGGGGCTAAAGTGGCTTGTGCCGCTCGCACCCTAGGTGAAGGTGAGCATGTTCTGGAAGGCTCACTTAATACCACAGTCGATGGAATAAAGAAGGCTGGAGGTAAAGCTATAGCTGTACAGACAGACGTATCCGATGAGGAAAGCTGTGCCCGACTTGTGGAGACTGCGAAGAAGGAATTTGGCCCGGTAGATGTACTGGTCAATGACGCAGCACTTAATTATTTCATTCCGATAAAAGACTATCCTGTTAAACGATGGGTCCGCGCCTTCGCCGTGAATATTCACGGTCCTTTCATGCTAAGTCAAAAGGTATTGCCGGACATGATTGAGCGACACAGCGGTGCAATCGTGAATATATCCTCCGTAAGTGCTATTGGACCGGGACGCGGTCCCTATAAACCAAGCTCGGGTCCGGCACATGGTGGCACGCTGTATGGAGCAACAAAAGCAGCGATTGAGCGGTTCACCCAGGGACTGGCAGAGGAAGTCTATCAGTACGGTATCTCGGTGACCTCTGTAGCACCTGGTATCGGCGTGGCGACACCAGGCACTGTATATTTCAAATTGCATTCTAGTCTGGACGACCCACGAGCTGAGCCTGTGGAATTGATGGCGAAGTCCATTCTTCTCCTTGCCACTGAGCCACTCGACAAAGTTACCGGTCGAGTCACCTACAGCCAGGCGATACTGAAAGAGTTCGGTTGGATAAAAGATGGCAAGGGCCTCGGTATTGACCGAAAGGGTAGTGGATTCAGCCAAATATAAAGTGGGATTCCAAACTAGTAAATCTTTGATAGGTACGAGGTGAAACTTTCAGGCTTATTAACGTAGAAATGACTGATGGTTGACATTCCTCAAAAGCGGTCCAGTTATAATGTTAGATTGTGGTCCAAGAAAAAAGGGACATAACAAATACCATTATAAGCTGCAAAGGAGGGTTACGATGGCAGACATAGACGAGGTCAAGAAAAGGAGAAAGCAGTGGGAGGAAGGGACTCTCAAGAATGCCATAGAGCGCTTCAAGCTCAAAGAAAACCCTAACCGATTCTACACCCCGGCCGATATTAAAGACTTCGACTTTCTGGAGAAGATAGGATTCCCCGGTGAATACCCATTTACCACCTCGGAATATCCAGTGGTTATACCCAGGAGGGTCGAAGAGGAAGATAGTCGCCCGGCAGTGGCAAGGGTAACGGCTGGAGCATACTCAGGATTCGGCACTGCTGAGGATACTAGGGACTACTACAAGCAGGTGCGTAGTCCGGGACCTAACGTAGCCTTCCAACTGCCTACCCAGTGTGGCTACGATTCCGACTCACCGGAGGCACGGGGTGAGGTGGGTAAGGTGGGGGTGGCAATAGATACGCTGCGGGACTTCGAGGTGCTCTACGAAGCCTTTACCGGTGACCGAGACCTGGATAGAATCGCTTCCAACTGGACAATAAACGGTCTTACCAATATCATCCTGGCGATGTATATCGCTATTGCCGAGAAACGAGGTATTCCCATTAATAAGCTACGTGGAACACCGCAGAATGACATCCTGAAAGAGTACCTGGGCCGTGGAACGCAAAACTTCCCTCCCCGACCCTCGATGCGGATGACCAGAGATACCATAGTCTATTGTACCAAACACATGCCCTTGATTAATTGGATTAGCATCTCCGGTCATCACGTGCGCGACGCCGGTGCAACCGTGGTCCAGGCGTGTGCCTTCCAACAAACTAATATGATTGCCTACGTGCAAACAGGAATAGATGCCGGGCTGGACATCGATGAATTTGTGCCCCGGATGACTTTATACGTGGGTACTTGCGGGGGCATGGAATTCTTCGAGAATATAGCCGCAGTAAGGGCAAATCGGCGTATGTGTGCCAAGATTCTGAAAGAGCGGTTCAAAGCCAAAAACCCCAGGAGTTGGATACCACGTGACCTGGGTGCTGCTGCTGCCGGTCTTTCGTCTTGCCGTTTACAACGGCCTCTCAATAACTTGACTCGCGGGGTGATAGGAGGCGTTATGGGCGCCCTTTCTGGTGGGCAGCCTAGCGGCGGAACCCCCTTCGATGAGCCACTGGGGCTAGGGCACAGCCCGGAGGCTCAACAGCTATCAAAGGATGCAACCCGTATCATGATGGATGAGTGCCATCTGGGCGAGGTCATCGACCCCCTGGCAGGCTCCTACTATGTGGAGAGTCTCACCGATAAGATGGAGTCCGAAATCCAGAAGGTAGTGAATGACATCGAAGCCAGAGGTGGCGCTGTAGCCTGCATTGAGACGGGGTATTCCCAGCGCATGGTCTCTAAAAGCGCACACCAATTCCAGAGTGACCTCGCTTCCGGCAGAACAGTAATCGTCGGGGTAAACAAGTACACCAGTGAAAGCGAGATAGAGGTAATGCCCTCAAGGCTCGTGCCGGAATACGACCCCAGGAAAAGGGAAGAAGCCGAGGAGAAGCAATTGCTTAATCTCGCCCGTGTGAAGCGAGAGCGAGACAATGCTCAGGTGAAAGCTACCCTGGCAAGGCTGAAGGACGCAGCAAAGGACGAGAGCGTCAATCTTATTCCCCCACTCGTAGAATCAGTTAAAGCCTACGCCACCGTCGGAGAGATGGCTGGCACCCTCAGGGAGGTATTTGGTGAGTTTATATCACCGTCTATCTTCTGATTGGCCAGGTTTATTAAAATGAAAATAATCGATTTACGTAGTGATACAGTTACTCATCCTACGCCAGAGATGCGGCGGGCAATCTCGGAGGCAGAAGTAGGTGATGATGTATATGGCGAGGACCCTACAGTAAACAGGCTTGAAAAAATGGCAGCGAAAAGAATGGGCAAAGAGGCCGCACTCTTTACTACCTCCGGCACCCAGAGCAACATTACTGCCGTGCTCACTCATACTCGTCATGGCAACGAGGTTATCTTAGGGAACGAGGCACACATCTTCTGGTATGAAGTAGGTGGCGCGGCGGCACTCGGTGGTGTGGTTATGCGTACCTTACCCAATGATAGTTGCGGCCGTCTCAACCCAAATGATGTCGAGCAAGCAATTCGTGATAAGAATATCCACTACCCGGAGACCACACTCCTCTGTCTTGAGAACACTCATAACCGCTGTGGCGGGGCAGTCCTTACACCAGACTACACAAATGAAATCTGCGAATTAGCCCACGCCCACGGACTAAAGGTACATCTGGATGGCGCTCGTATTTTCAATGCTGCCATTGCCCTCGGCGTACCGGAGCGAGTACTTACCGAGAGGGTTGATTCAGTATCGTTCTGCCTTTCGAAAGGACTGAGCGCGCCGGTTGGCTCACTATTGTGCGGGAGCAAGGATTTTATCGAGCGAGCTCGTAAGTTCCGTAAGATGCTCGGCGGTGGCATGAGGCAGGCGGGGATTATTGCCGCCGCAGGCATCGTAGCACTGGAAACAATGGTTGACCGCCTGGCGGAAGACCATGCCAATGCGAGACGCTTAGCCCAAGGGCTGGCAGCTATCAAAGGAATCACGCTTGCCCAGGACAACATACCGACCAACATCGTGATGTTCGACCTCTCACCGAGGATGTCCGTTAGCGAGTTCATCGAAGGTCTTGAAAACGCAGGCGTAAAAGTAGGCTCACGCGGTGCCAACCTATTCCGTGCAGTTACCCACCGAATGGTCTCATCGTCAGACGTTGACGAAGCGTTGGCATGTATCGAAACGGTCTGTCGCAGACTAAATCGTCCAGTCATTACAAACAAGCGGTAAAGCATAGAAGGTATAATATGGAGGTGAATGAAATATGACTCAACCACAACAGCCGCAACAACCGCCACAACTCCCGGAAGACCATATTCCTTACGCTCGGTTAGGACAAGTTGCCCAGATAACGAAGCAAGTTACCCCCAATGTCTTTGCTGAAGACCAGCATAGCCGTGTCCCCACGTATCGTGGGTCCACTCATGGTTTTGTGATAACTTCAGATGGAATAGTGATGATTGATTGCCCGATGATGCCTACGGACGCCATCAGGTGGAGATTCGAGATATTCAAGTTGAAGAGAGGAGAGGTGCGCTATATTATTAACACCGATTCTCACCACGACCATACTACAGGTAACGGCATGTTCCCAGGAATAATAATATCCAGTGTTGGCGTCAGAGATACATTTCCAAATGTTCCAGCACCGTATACTGCCCAGCAAATCAGCGAGATTGACCCGGGGGACTTACACGCATTATCGTTCTATAAACCCAGGCCACCGACTATCACCTTCACTGAGAGGCTGACTCTTTATTGCGGTGAGCATACCTTTGAATGCTATCATCTACCAGGACATACACCGCATCACATTGGTGTCTACTGTCCACAGGAAAAAGTCTTCTTCGCTGGCGATAACGTTACACCGGATAGCCAACCTGTCTTCGGCGTGTGTCTTCCACTAGAGTGGATAGAGTCGCTGAAATTCATGGAGACCCTGGATATCGACTGGGTCGTCGGCGGTCATGGGCCAGTTGGAACTAAGCAAGATATCACAGCTATGCGACTATTCCTTCAAAGATGTGTAGACGAGACCAGGAACGCTATCAAAAAAGGCATGACTAAAGAGCAGGCAATAGAGAAGTTAGACTTTGAGTCTTATACCGGTCGAGCAGTGCATCCCGGTAAAGCGACACAGCGAAGAAATGTCGGACGGCTCTACGATATGCTCTCAAAGTAGAGACGCGAGTTCTACTTGCTCAGTCGCCAGCATTACCAAGCCGCAGCTAGAAGGTCTCCACCTCTTCTACTGTCACCTTAACCACATTTTTCACCTTCATATTTCTGCTGGCAAGCTCAGCCACAGTCTTATCAAAGAGCTCACCAGAGTTGAGAACCTCACCTTTCCCCCAGATGCGGCAGCCCTTACGGTTTGCGGCATCCAGACAAATGACGGCAACCTGCGGATTTTCCTTGATATTAGCAATGGTGCGTGGGGAGGCGACGTCAGCAAAAATGACATGCTCATCATCCAAAATGCGCAACGAGCCTTTTGCCGAGACATTTGGCTTACCCGCCTTGCTTGCCGTAGCTACGAGCGAGGGGCGGATTGCCCCGATTACTTCCTTTGCTTGTGCGGTTAGCTTTGCCATCGTAAAACCTCCTTTACCAGAGTTGAACTTGCTTCGATGCTCTCATTTTATGCTAATTATTCTTTAACAGCAAGATTACTTGAAAATGTCATAATTTTGTAATTTTTTCTTTATTCTATTTTATAACTATTCCATTGATTACCGTGTAAAATTAACTCCGTTGAGAACGATTGAAAACTTATCATAGGAGGTAATAAAATATGGCTGAAACACTAAAGCAGGAAGCAAAAAGGCTATTAGCCGATGTGCCCGAGGAGTATGTCTTCAGAAGTTGCAACGGCCACATCCTGCGTAACATGAAAGAGCTTGGAAATGAACTAAAGAGCATGACTGGAGAACATTATGCCTTCCATGTTAATAATGGTAAAAATGACTTCACAAACTGGGTAAGCGACATCATCAAGGACCAAAAGTTGGTAAAAGATTTACAGATAGCGCCGAACCAAGTCCAGGCTGCTAATTTAGTAAACGCCAGAATATCCGTTCTTTCTAAAAGGTAAGTCTGAATATACAATGCCCGATTCATATCATAGCCAGGCACACCGTGGTGAGGTCTATGTCATCGAGGAGGATAGAATTCCCAGCGGGATGCCTATCGCGGCGGTGCTTCGTTATTGAAATAGAGACAAGTCGCAGAATGAAAACGGAGGAAATATGAAGATACCACCCGAAATTGTGCTAAAAGATGTTGCAATGACGCCATTAATCGACAAGCTAGTTACTAGAGGGATTGCCAGGTTGGAGCGGGTGTGCGACTATATCATCAGTACACGTATAGCCTTAGAAAAGGCACAGGGACGCCGGCAGACTGGTAATCCGTACCGTATGCGCATTGTTATCAGGATACCTGACCGCTCGGATATTGTAGTAACGCGCTCGTCTAAGGCTTCGAAGAAAATTCCGGATGGACTTACACAGCTAGAAACCCAGTTGGCGCTCAAAGGAGAGCCTGAACAAGAACAGCCTCAACCTGTCAGGCGCAGTCCACTTCTTAGGAGGGAAGTTAGGGAAGAGCCGCTCCGAGCACTCGTACGCCGAACTTTCGACTCAGCGCGACGCGAGTTAGAAAAGGTAGTGGACAAGCAGCGCGGTGAGAAGAAGACCCCGGCTCAGCAACGGATACAAGCAGTAGTTGAGAAGATATTCCGGGAGCAGGGATATGGTTTCCTTCGCACCTCTGATGGGCAAGAGGTATATTTCCACAGGAACAGCATTCTTCACAATCACTGGGAACGGCTCACGGTAGGTACTATCGTTCGTTACATACCAGAGAATGGAGAGAAAGGACTTCAGGCTACTACGGTTGAGCCAATAAATAAAGCAGGCGCCGCAGAACTCCACAATCAATTACATGATTTGCCCGATGTAACGTGATGTTTATCAAAAGGTAGACGGAGATTATCCCTAACGAGATATACTGAATTACGGCGAGAAAGATGTAACGCCAATAATACAGAGGTAAAAAAGTTCTTTCAGTTTCTTGGAAGGACACAACGTAGTTTTCAAACCCTGGCGGTTGCTTTCTCCTCTTGGAGTTTTGGTTCCGTTGGATTCCCTACTTCAACCCAAGCGTTAAAACCACCTTCCAAAGGATTTACATTCGTGAAACCGTGGTCGAGTAATATTTGCGCCGCACGGGCGCTGGAAGCCTCGTTATGTCACGTACAATAAGTGACAATGCGACGGTCCCTAGGTAGTTCGCTAAGATGCTTCTCCAATTCGCTAAAGTGAATACGTAACGCTCCCGGTAGCTTCACACCTGATTCGCCCCAATCGTGCGAATTTCGCGTGTCAATAAACAGAATCGGCTCACCTTCAGCCATCTTTCTCTTCACTTCATTAACAGTAATCCTCTTTGGTTCTGTCAAAATACACCTCCTTCTGTTTGTTCTTCGCATTAGTAACAAAGGGCATACTTCGCCTCATTATCACTGAGAAATTGTAGACCTCAGATGATGAAGAAGTCATAAAATCATGGCTGAAAAAGTTACAAAACTATAACAGTTTCGCGCTTTAAATTAAGGGAGAAGGCAGCTTCTTCTACGTTGTCAGAAGGGATTCGTATCTATGGGCAGCCGTCAACCACCCTAGCCCATTCTATTCCCGCCGTGCTTCGACCAGTTTGAAAATGCCAGTGCGGTCAAGTTTAGTGACGTTTTCCAGTTGCAGCCCGCTTTGCACTACATTTCCCTCTATTCTACGATTAATGTGTTCGGCACCAGTCACCCAGACTACTAGAGGATTGGCTAGATTCATAAACCAAGCAAGTACGCGATTCTCGCTAAGACCGTGTTCCAAAAGTACAACCTTGCCCCCAGGCTTGCACACTCGTTTAATCTCCGTCAAGCCAAGTTGCGGATTTGGGACTGAGCAAAATAGAAATGAGCCTATTACGGTATCGAACATACAGTCCTGAAATTGCAGATTCTGTACGTCCATCTCAAGAAACGTTACCGGAAGCTTTGCGATTGCTGCCCTTACGCGTGCACGCTTAAGCATTTCGTGACTCAGGTCTATAGCCGTGATATTATGGTTGACAGCATCTGCGTAAAGAAAATTCAATCCGGTACCGACTCCGACCTCCAGAATTTCTTTCCCCTCTACCTTGTTCCAGAGCAATGAACGCCAACGATTGAAGTGTCCCCTTTCGATAATTCGCATTGCACAGTCATATATCGGAGCAATTCTGTCGTAACGCTTCTTGACGATCTGGGTAGCCTTGTCTTTTATCTCCATGCTCACACTTTCTGCCTTAACAACATTTTCGCCCCCAGCTTGAGGAGGTTCCATTTCCCGATTTTCTCGGATAAGATTTTCACATACGTAGCTGAGCTGTTTTTAGGTGGTAATGTTTCCTCCTCCTTTTTCCGTAACTGGATAGCCTGTGAGCTACAGACCACGACACAATTACCGCAGCCAATACAACGGTCAAGATTGATAGTTACTACTCCGTTTACTATGGTCGGAGCACCTAGCTGGCATTTCTCCATGCATTCCTGGCAACCGGTACACAACGCAGGCTCAACTTCTGCGTAATAATTAGTAGCATAGAAATCTGCCGGGCGTGGAAATTTCTTGACAGCTAACAGTATTCCACAACAATCCCCGCAACAACAACAGATACCGCCTGGCAATTGCGAATTTGCTGGTTGCAGCACTAGTCCAGCTTCCTGGGCTTTCTCAAGAATGTTGAGGGCTTTCTCCTTGGTAATTGGATGACCGATACCTACCTGGATATAGTGGTCAGCTAAGTTCGAGTCAAAAATCAAACATGTCTCGCGGAGGTCCGTTACGGTACAACTCTTTCCTTCCAAATCCCTCGTCTGTCGGCATACGCAGTTAGCCGCCGCTATTTGACCACTAACATTTTCGATGATTTTTCTAACGCTATCATAATCGCTGACTTGATATTTATCCGGAGTCGTGATGCTTTTCTCTATCGGGATAGTGCGTAGCTGTGGAGTCCTGGTCCTACTAGCTTCCTTATAAAATGTTTCATCGAAGTATTGGCGAAAGTCCGTAACGAAATCTTTGGTAAGACGGTCTACCTGGAGCTCATACATACCGATGGCGAACTGGGCATTACCATAGCGTTTTTCACCGCCAACCTTACTTACCGATATAGTTCCCTTTTGCACCATTCGGTCAATTAGTTGCTGCAATTGCTCAATGGATGCTCCTCTTTTTTTAAATCGCTGGTAAATGCGCCCGATTGGTTCCGGCACCATTGACAATTGCATTGCCAGTTTTGCTTCTTCGGGTGTGAAAAGGTGTTTTAGTATGCGGATTTCCACACCGGACTCCGTTGCAGGGTAACCGACCGGCATCCTATCCAGGTGTTTCTGGAGGTCACGATAAACTCGGTTCTCGCTGTCCATCCAACCCTCCTCCCGCAGTCTATAAGGGACATTGAAAGAATCGTCTTACCTGATAAAGACAGCCATAATCCCAGCCATAGGAATGGCTGAAATGATGATGATAATTAAGCTTTTCCACCACTGAATATTATGAACCTTGCTTAGGGCAATAGTTGAAATGATAAAGAGCCAGATGAATGGGAAGACAAACACTCTGAGATTCTCTATCCAGTCTGGCCAGGGAAGGGCATGTATGCCGTTGGCAATGAGAATCGGGGCTAAGAAAGTCTCTGGTATCCACATGAAAATGAAAGTGGGGATATGGAGGGTGAATGCCTGTGAAGCAAATGTCTGGTCGAAATTTCCTTTTCCTCTTACCTCTTTGCACAGTAAGTATGCTAGTCCACTGTATGACAGGAAGCCGGCTAAGCCTATTGGCAGCGTAGTGAATGTTTGAACTAGATACCATTTTTCAAGGGGTATAATTAAGAATGGTTTAGACACTGGAAGATGCCCGAGCAGATAGAAAATAAAAACTGTAAACGAATAGCATAAGCAGAAAATAACTACCCACCAGAGTCCAGCCCACAAACCCGATTCGTCTTGAGCAATTTCTTCAGAGGCACTTTGGGGGCTGACAATGAATTTGTAAAAGTAGTGTAATATTTTCCTAATCATGTTCTACCTAACTACTTCGGACTTCTAAAAATCCTTTAGCCCAATCCGCAGCCCGCTCCAGTTCTCCCTCTCCCAGCGGTCCCTTGGTACCCTTAACTACAAAGCCCTCCGGTGTCGCTGCCAACTCTCCGCCTTTACGCTTCAAGTCATCGGCAATCCGCCCGGCAGCATAGCCGAAGAGCGTCGCCACCACATGCTTAACCCTCGTATCGAATGAGGTCACCCTGACATTTTTAAGGGCGTCTGCTGGGATTTTACTGAGAAACTCTTTAATTGCTGGTGTCGGTCTGCCACCTTGAGTCGGAGAACCAACGACTAAAAGGTCAACCTCTTTCAATTGGGAAGGATTTAGTTCACTCGCACGGAGCACTTTAACATCACCTGTAATAGCCCTGCCGATAGCTTCAGCAATTTTCCCTGTATTTCCGTAGACCGAGTCATAGACAACTAAAGCCTTCATCAGACACACTCCCGCTCCGTACTCGATTACCCAGTGTACTCTAAAATTAACAAAGCCTCAAGCACACGTAGACCTCAGTTCTGCTCGGTTATGGTGGCATTTCGTTTAAGTTTAACCTCACCCCCTTAATCCCCCTGCCTTCGCCGAAGCGCCTGCCCGCCGCACGAGGCTTCGGCAGGCGGGGCTACGCACAGGCAGGCCTCTCCTAAAAGGCGAGGGGAAAATAGATAAAAAGAAGGGGGCTAAGCCCCCTTCTTTAAAATTACTTCCCCTTTCCCTAGTAAGGGAAGGGGGATAAAGGGGATAGGGTCAAATCATCTGGACAGATGCCCAGCGAGTGTCACCAATCCATCTGAACTAGCTCAGTATACGTAGACTTCATTCTATCGTAGTGTGACATTACCCCTCATAAATGATAGCATTGGTAGGTGACACAAGAAGACAAGGAGGAAGACCATAGAGTTAAGCCCCAAGAACGTTATCATGTTTGGTGGTAAAGGAGGGGTAGGCAAGACAACCTGTGCGGCAGCCACTGCCCTGCACCACGCCTCACTGGGTGAGGAGACCATCATCATTTCCACCGATTTCACACCTTCTCTCAAAGACATTTTCGACATAGATAGCTCAACAAAGCCAACAAAGGTTGCGGAGAGACTTTATGCAGCCGAGATTGGCTACGAGGAGGTTAAAAAGCTCTGGGACGAGAAGTTTGGCAAGGAGGTATACGATGTTTTTTCAGCCTTCGTCGACATCGGCTATGAGGAGTTTGTCGACTTCGTCGCTACTATCCTGCCAGGCATCCGGGATGAATTCATGATTGATTATGTTCGGGAACTTGCCGAATCGGGAAGGTTTAAAAAGATAATTTGGGATACTGCCCCGGCAGGACAAACGCTGGGATTACTGCAAATGCCATCTCTAATCAATAAGCATCTAAATCCTGCACCCAGAATCTATTCTGCCTTGAAAACAACCCGGCAGCGGAGAAGCTCAGTGTTAGGGATTATAAAGAGGTGGGCAGAGCTTTCCAGCAAGGATATTGAATTCCTCAAAAGCGCGGTGGCGTTTAATCTGGTCACCATAGCTGAAGGGCTATCGGTACGTCAGCTTGACGATATAATCATGGAATTTCGTAAATATAGTTTCAACATTGAAAACATAATTGTTAATCAAGTAGTAAAGGAGCCTGACTCTGATTTTTTACGGAGCAGGGCAAGTATGCAACACGGGTATCTCCTGGAGATAGAAGGCAAATATGGGGTCAGTGTTACTACACTGCCGCTATTCTCTCATGAGATAAAGGGAATAGAGAAACTGAGGGAAGTCGAAAGAGTCCTATACAGCAGCAGGTAAGGTTCTATGAAATACTCTGATTTATAATTATCTTTTTTATTTAATAGGAGGACACAACACATTATGAGTACTCCACTCGGAATTCCTAAGGGAGCTGCAGTTGCTATCAATGATTTGCTGGACCATTGCGCTAAAATCCAGCCAGGCCAGGAGGTTGTGTTATTAGCGCATATTAGTGGGCTTCATGGGGGAGACAATCTCGTCGACCAAGAAGCTATGTCCTGGATTCAGAGCGCGGTACAGCTACGGGGCGCTAATGCATCGGTCCTCTGGATAGATGAACCAGCGAAGATTCACGCCTGGCGATTGCCGCCCGTAGTTAAATCTGCTCTGGCAGCCTGCGATGTTTTTATTAACAATTCTTTCGATATTACGTTTGAAGAACTGGTCGAGTTTAAACAATTTGTCTGGGAACGAAATGTAATCATGGTACGAAATTTTGCCACGACAGCACCCCTCTTGTGCACTGCCTGGGCACAGACTCCCCATGAACTTGTAAGTGAAATCCGCTACCAGGCATCACTTCCCTTTAAAGAAGGGTTAGCCTGGCAATTAACCGATGACAACGGGACGCATCTGGAAGGCAAAATTGAATCCGCGTATGACCCCACTCATCCATGGTTTACTACTTACTCGGTACGGCGTGAAGAAGTAGGTTCCTATCGTCCCTGGCCGGAGTGGGTGTTCCCACCTGTCAGAGTTTCGAATACTTCCGGTATTTATATTTTTAATATCATGCTCAGTTGGTGGTCACGGTATATCGGCATATCCCCCTACTTCAACAAGCCGATTCGACTAACCATTGAAAATAGCCGAATTAAAAAGATTGAAGGCGGTGACGAGGCTGATGCCTTACGACGGTTCCTGGTTTCAATGCGTGAACGTTTGGGCGATGGTGTTTACGACTTCAGTGGCCTACATTTCGGTGTCCATCCACAAGCGGCTGTCGGAGCCCACCAGTGCCCGAATCTCCTTTATCGCCGTTTAATCGAACATTCGCACAGTTCTAACATTCACGTCCATATTGGGGCACCGCCGGCTACACCTGCCTATCCTTACTGGATGCACTGTACCGGGGACATCCGAACGGCAACGTTCCGTGTCGGCGATACTCTAGTTCACGACCGGGGGCACCTTACCACCCTGGATAACCCGGCAGTTCTTGCTGTAGCCGCAAAATATCCCGGCCGTCCTGGACTAGGACCCGAACCAAGGTCTTATTAACTCTAAATAGTGTGGGGTTAATCCGGTAGCAGGCAATAAACAACTATTCTATGCAGTATTGCCTTTATACCGAAGTAACAGGTTATTCTTTCCAGTTTTGCTGATAACTTCGCTTATATCTCCGAAGTAGATGCAGTTACTCGGACAGGCGGCTACACAAGCCGGTTGCAATCCTCTGTCCAGTCTATCCACGCATAGGTCGCATTTCTGGGCTTTCTCATTGTTAATCTGAATCACCTTCAGGGGGCATGCTTCAACACAGTCTCCACAACCGGTACAGAGCTCCTCATCAATCAGGACAACGCCATCTTCTCTCTTGGTTATCGCATTTACCGGACAGACATTTTTACACGGAGGATGACTGCAATGCACGCAGTGGCTTACTAAATATCTGAGGACTGGTTTACCCGCTATCTTTCGTGGGACGTCAGCGTGAACTCTTATCCACCTCGGCCCAACAGGCAATTCGTGCTCCTGCTTGCAGGCTACCTCACACGTAGTACAGCCCATACAATAATCAGTATTTACGAAAAGAGAATACTCCATTGTCATTAACCACCTTTACCTACCGGATATATCCTGCACATTAGCACACGCAGGTTAGTCGAGCCCATAGCCGGGTCATAACCGGCAGGGTCACTATCAGTAAGGACATTGATATTGGACTCATCCCAACCATGCTTTGGGTCTTTCACCTCAGGAAACCACCAACCGTGCTCGGCAGCAACCACTCTGGGGTCAATTCCAGTGGTGAGCTTTGCCCGCTGTTTAATCCTGCCTCTCGGAGATTCAATAAAGACCCAGTCACCATCCTTAATCCCGTTGTCTTTGGCTACCTGGGGATGAAGCTCAACAATTGGGTCGGGATGAATCTCACGCAGCCATGGGAGCATGCGGTGTTCAGAATGGAAAAAGACCGGAGGCCTGGCTCCGGTTATCAAGATATAAGGATATTGCTTAGTCATCTCGGGTTTGCTTACTGGACTCTCTGGTATCTCCCTGTATTGCGGTAGAGGGTCATAACCCCACTTCTCCAGGATAGTGGAGTAGAGTTCTACCTTTCTCGTTGGAGTAGAGAACCCTTTCTTTTCATGTTTCCGGTACTCCATCTTTCCCTGAAGATAGCCCATTTCTTTGACCTGCTGCCAGGTAAGCCCTGACGGCTCCAGAATGTAGTCAAGGTCACCTTCGGGATCATCTCGCCAATACTTTTCCTGCCCCAGCCGCTTACCCAATTCACTAAAAATCTTGTGGTCTGACCAGCACTCACCAATCTGGACAATCTTTTTCCTGGCAAATATGTACCCATGGCGAAACAGGTAATCGCCGATATCATCGAACTCCAGCCATGTGGCTGCCGGTAACACAATGTCTGCCAGCTCGGCTGTGGGGGTTAGAAAGAAATCAGCCGCCACCAGGAAATCGACTTGACGTAGTGCTCGATGTATCTCGTTAGCATTAGCGCCGGTTATTAACGGATTTGTCCCGTGTAGCAGCATCGCCTTTATCGGATAGGGTTTGCCAGTGAAGATAGCATCCCAGATTGCTTTTGGTGTCAATACGGCTATGCTGTGAGCTAGCTTGTAGGTGCTACCACCCAACCGCTTCTCCCTCTGCTCCAGGGGCAAATCACGGTGCCGGGCAAATTCACTGATAGTCCGTATGCTGGGTGGCACAAAGAAGGCATTACCCCCCGGAATATCAAGGTTCCCTGTGATTGCCATTAAGTCAGTAAGAATGCGATTATTATCGATACAATTAATGGTCTGTTCAATGGCAACCCCCCATTGAATACAGGCTGGCTTTGTTTGAGCATAAAGGCGGGCTGCCTCCCTGATTTTATCAGCAGGCACCCATGTAATCCTCTCAACTTTATCCGGAGGGTACTCCCGGGTTCGCTCGACAAACTTGTCCCAACCATGAACATAGTTCCTGACAAATTCTTTATCGTATAACTCTTCGCTAATTATAGTGTTGGCCATACCCAGAGCTAGAGCAGTATCCGTCCCCGGTCTAAGCTGTAGCCATATGTCAGCCTTACCAGCTAAGTAGGTAAGCCTGGGGTCGACAACAATTAGCTTGGCACCCTTAGATAATACCGCACTCAGCCTGTTCCCGGTCTGCTCATCGGGATTAGTCCAGAGCACATTATTCCCCCACACCAGAACGCAAGCAGGATTAGCACTGTAATCGCATACGGGGAGCTTGCCACAGGTGATAGCAGTAGCTGCTATCCTGGGGCCATAGCACATGTGACCGGCGGTAAGTACATTTGGTGTTCCCAGGAGATTGGCAAACTGGTAGAGAAAGCTTTCATAATTCCTGCCGGTTCCATAACCAAGAACAATAGACTCGGCTCCATATTCCGCTTTTACCTGTCTTAGTTTACTGGCTATGGTGTCAAGTGCTTCATCCCAGGATATACGCTGCCATTTACCTTCTCCCTTATTACCAGCTCGCTTTAGAGGATATCTAAGACGGTCAGGATGATAAACCATCTGCACCGTCGCCAGCCCCTTACTGCACATAGAACCGCGGTTAGTAGGGAACTCGGGGTCGCCCTCAATCTTGGTGATACGACCATCGGTAACATGGACTAAAACACCGCAGCCACCATGGCAGGTGCGGCAATAGCTTTTGATTACCTGTTCTTCCACTGGCTTACTCATTCCTAGTCTCTCTTTCCAGAAACATATTTCTCTCTCAATTTCGGTTTTTCTATCTTACCAGTAGGGTTTCTCGGTATCTTATCAAATATTATGCGTCTCGGTCTTTTGTATCTGGGTAAATTCTGTGAACAGAATTCGTTTACCTCTTCTTCGGTCAGGGTTACACCAGGTGCGGGGTCGATTACAGCAACCGCCATCTCACCCAACCTTTCATCTGGAATCCCGATTACAGCGACATCGTGAATCTTAGGATTACTTAGCAGCACATTCTCCACTTCCACCGGATAGATATTTTCTCCGCCACTTACAACTATATCCTTCTTTCGGTCAACGAGATAGATAAAACCTTCTTCATCCATTCTAGCCATATCTCCGGTGTACAGCCAGCCATTTCTGATAGCTTCAGCCGTTTTCCCCGGGTTCTTGTAGTATTCTTTCATAACCCCATTACCCTTGAGTATTAGCTCCCCAATCTCCCCAGTAGCTACATCTTCGCCTTTATCATTGACTATACGGGCGTCCCAGTTGATAGCGGGTTTCCCAATAGCACCAACCTTATGCTCGTTTTCTATCCCTAACCGAACGCATGGCCCGGTAGATTCGCTAAGTCCGTAAGTAGTATTGTATTGCATATCTGGAAAACGTTCCTTCCACCGCCTCACCAGACTGGGAGGGATGGGGCCAGCCCCCATGTGCATGAGACGCCAGCAGCTAAGGTCATAGTCATCTTTCTTTATCTCCCCTCTGTCCAGTGCGCTGAGAATATCATGTGCCCAGGCCGTAGGCAGCCATACTATTGTGCCTCTCTCTTTATGGATGGCTTCTAATAAATTCTGGGGGCTGAATTCAATTAGCAGCGTAGCCTTACTGCCGACCAGCAAACTGCCAAACCAGTGCATCTTGGCTCCGGTATGATATAAGGGCGGAATGAGAATAAAGTTATCATCATGTTGCTCGTAGTGATATGACACCTCATTGATAGCAGCACATTCCATATTCCTGTGGGTGATAATTATTGGCTTTGGTGCTCCGGTAGTGCCAGAGGTGAAATAGAGACCACCACAGTCCTCGTATTTTAACTCTACCTCTGTAGCTCTGGCTGAGGATTTATCAATTATGTCTTCGAAGCTTTCCATTCCCTCGGGAGGATTCGGGCTGACGATGATGCAGTGTTTTAGCATCGGCCTATGGGAGCGAATAGGTCCTATCCTTTCTTTGAATTCCTCTCCCAAAACCATCACCTTGGCTTCGGCTATCTCGATGCAGTATTCGACATCCTGGTTAGTAAATCTAAAGTTGAGTGGGACTACCCATGCTCCGGTCCTAATGATGCCAAAGTAAGCTATGAGCCAGTCAAGAGAATTCATCATCCAGTGCATAACCTTATCGCCTTTTTTCACTCCTCTAGCGATAAGTGCATTAGCAAATCTATTTGCTTGTTCGTCAAATTCCTTCCAGGTTATTGCTCTTCTTATTTTTTTACCAGGCCTTAGCTCTATGAGGGCGGTCTCGTTAGGATACACTCGCCCATTTCTAGCTAACATCTCTGATATATTCAGTTTGGCTCACCTCCCCCAATGTTGTACTACCCAATGTATCCGTCTTCTTGAATCATACCCAGTAGCTACGATTAATTCACCAATTATATCACTAATAGCTACGATGATTGCAACTTGAGCCAGTTCAGATAGATTGGTGACACTTGCTGGTCTTACTCCTAGATGGTTTGACCCTATCCCCTTTCCCTAGTAAGGGAAAGGGGAAGTAATTTTAAAGAAGGGGGCTTAAGCCCCCTTCTTTTTATCTATTCTCCCCCTCGCCTTTCAGGAGAGGGGGATTAAGGGGGTGAGGCAAAGACATCGGACAGATTTAAGAGGTTGATTAATAATTGTGTCACTAATCATATGAACTAGTACACAGCTTTGACAAACAATAATAGTAAGCTATAATCATTAGTCATCTTAGTTTTTTCAGTTTAAAGTTGCCCGAAAATTCAAGTTGGGGTAAGCTTATATTAAAGTGTGCGGAGGAGCTAATAAAAAATAATGATAATAGAAATGAGAACAGGTGCAAATCAAGAAGAAGTAGATGCCGTAGTGCAAAAAGTGAAGTCATTTGGATGGGATGTACAGTTGAACCTTGGCGCTGAGAAAACAGTAATTGCCGTACTGGGAAGCAATACCGGACGGGTGTCCACGGATATATTTGCTGTGCTCCCGGGCGTAGAGAGCGTAACCCGGATTATGAAACCGTATAAGCTTGCCTCCCGGGAAGTAAAGGCAGAGGACTCACTAATTTCTATTAACGGTATTGAGATTGGGGGTAAGCGTATCATAGTCATGGCGGGACCTTGTGCTGTCGAGAGTGAAAAGCAGCTTACTGAGGCAGCCAGAGCTGTAAAAGATGCCGGGGCAAGCATCTTGCGCGGTGGTGCTTTTAAACCACGGACTTCCCCTTTTAGCTTTCAGGGCTTAGAGGAAGCCGGACTAACATTACTGGCACAGGTTAAAAAGCAGGTGGGTATGCCTGTAATTACTGAAGTGGTGGACTCACATGACGTGATTATGGTATCCAAGGTGGCTGATATACTTCAGATTGGCTCTCGTAATATGCAAAACTTCTCTCTGCTGACTACTGTCGGTGCAAGCAAGCATCCCGTCGTTCTAAAGCGAGGCTTTTCATGCACTGTTACTGAGTGGCTTACGGCGGCTGATTACCTGCTAGCAGAGGGAAATCGGCAAGTTATTTTATGTGAGAGGGGTATCAGAACGTTTGAGGATAGTACCCGCTTTTCTCTGGATATTTCTTCCATCCCGGTAATTAAAAAAAACAGCCACCTGCCCGTGATTGTTGACCCCAGCCATGCTGCCGGTCACTTTTCACTGGTTCCAGCTATAGCTAAAGCGGCTGTGGCGGCTGGCGCAGATGGGCTTCTTATCGAAGTTCACCCTAACCCGGAGGAGGCACTGGTAGACGGCCTGCAGTCTCTAACACCCGCAAACTTCGCTAAATTAATGGAAGAACTTAGACCGATTGCCAAGGCAGTGGGTAGATATATTTAGCAAAGTAAAAAGTTGGAGCGGGTAACAATGAAAGATGGATTAACTACATGAAAACACGTTTACCAAAAGTCGTGACTCCTGCGCAAGCTGTTGAAGCAATCAAATCGAACGATGACATCGTTCTGGCTAACTTCTGCGGTGAACCGCGCTACCTGCCGAACGCCCTGATGGACCGGTCGGCAGAACTTAATGGGGTCAGGATGTTTCACATGGCTGTTCGCGGGCCGTTTCAAGAGAGATACCTGGAACCCGGCATGGAAAACCATATCAGGTGTGCCACCCCACTATGTGGACGAAGCAAGAGTCTTAGGCAACTATTGAAAGAGGGTCGCGCCGATTTCTATGCCGTTACTTTTGCCAACGTACCCCGGCTACTAAGGGAAGGGGATTTTAAGAGCGATGTCTTCATGCTAACCGTATCTCCCCCCGATAAGCAAGGTTATTGTAGTTTGGGAGTATCTGTCGATTACGCATGGGGAGCACTTGAGCGTCCGCCACGCGTGATTATCGCTGAAATTAATCCCAATATGCCCAGAACTCAAGGTAGGACTTTTATCCATCTTTCTCAAATTGATTACGCCGTCGAGGTTAATGAACCATTATTCGAACTGGAGCAATTTCCTATCACCGATATAGAGAAGAAAATCGGCGGATATGTTGCTGAATTGATTGAGGACGGGTCTACTCTTCAGGTAGGATACGGTGGAGTTAGTGAGTCTGTTCTCTATTTTCTCAAAGATAAACATGACCTGGGTATTCATACCGAAATAGTCCCGGAGGGGATAAAGGACCTCATCGAGTGTGGCGCAGTAACTAATGCCAGGAAGAGTATTCACCAGGGTAAAGTGCTCTGTACTTTCCACGGGGGCACGAAGAATCTATACGATTGGCTGGACAACAATCCATTGTTCGAAATGCAGCCGGTCGATTATACTAACGACCCTAAAGTAATCGTATTAAACCGAAAACTGGTGGCAATCAATGCTGCTCTCCAGGTAGACCTGTATGGCAACATCTATGCTGATGTACTGGGTCTTCAGGACCAGTACACAGGCGCCGGAGGACAGTTGGATTTCGCCATAGGATGCGCCATAGCTGAAGATGCGAAATTTATCACCGTGCTGCCAGCCACTACCGGCAATGATACCTTTTCCAGAATAGTCACACACCCAAGCCTGGAGACGCAGAATGCCCATGCTTCACAAATCCCCACTGTCCCGCGCTACTACGCCGATTACGTAGTAACTGAATATGGTATAGCTCACCTTAAGGGGAAATCTAACCGTGAACGGGCAAGGTCCTTAATAGAAATAGCACATCCGAATTTTAGAAGTGTGCTCCGTAAGGAGGCTAAGCAACTCGGTTTGCTCTAGATAAGTATCTATAGCATAATTATCAGTAGAGCAGTCTTTACAAAAGACTGCTCTACTTTTTATCGAGTCAATTCTTTAGTTTTACTCGTTTATATCGGCAGACGCAAAAGCTCCCTCGCGTTATCTTCGAAAATTGCTTTTTTTTCATCGTCGGTTATGTCCATTGCTTCTATTGCGTTTATTGTCTGCCGGTAGCTTCTATTGCCGAACTCGCGGTCACCAAGTGGCATATCGGCGGCAAACAGCAGATGGCTTGCTCCATAAAAGCCGCGGGCACACATTAGTGATAGAGGGTCTCCATGTATTGCTGTATCGGCATAGAACATTCGGTAATACTCGATAGGGGCTTTGGTAAGCCCTTGCATATATTGCCTGCCGTATTCCATCTCATACTTGGCATAATGCTGGATTATTCTTTGCTCGAAGTATGGGACCATAGCACCACAATGATGTGTAACAACCTTCAGGTTCGGGTATTTTTCTAATATGCCGCTAAATACCAGTCGAGTCATCGCTACCGTTGTATCATACACCCAACCGAATACACTGTTTGTGTCATATTTTGCTTCTGTTTCAGTCTTATAATCAGCGAAATCGGTAGTTCTGTGGGGATGAATGTATATCGGCAGATTGTAATGGGACATCTTCTCATAGAGCGGCATAAATTCTGGTGAGTCTAGAGGTTTACCGTTCACATGACTGTTGACGTAAACACCCCTCAATCTCAAGTCTTTGATTGCCCGGTCTGCTTCCCTCATTGCAGCGTCCATGTTGTTCATCGGCAAATAGGCTATAGCGGCTACGAATCTATCCGGGTACTTCGCTACCAGTTCAGCCATCTGGTCATTCGCCAGTTTAGCCAGGTCCGGCGTCTTTTTCGGGCTGGCAACGTCCTCAATCGCCGGGAAACCAAGTGTCAGTACCTGCACCAAACCATCGTACCTATCCATTATTCGGAATCTGTACTCCAGGTCATATAACGGTGGCGCCACTGGCCGTGTCGGAGTGATTGCCTGACCAGCAACTCTGGGAGATAGCTTATCAAGAGCCTCGAGATACTTCACCGGTGTAATATGAGAGAATGCATCGATTTTTAACGGGTATGCCTGTTTCAAATGTTCCTCCTACGTCATGATACGTAATTAATTAGACATTGTGATTCATAATAGTAACACAAAAAAGAGAAGAAGGTAATCCCACAGGTAACACTGCGCTATTTTGTCTTTGGTATCTCCATATCCCGCAGTGCCCGTTTGAGTGCCATCACCCAGCACCAGTCTTTGATTATCTGAGGGTGAAAGAGTATCTCGGATTTGGGTCTTCTGAATTGGAAGGCGGTTGTGTGGGGAGTCTGCTTCTTACCTCGATAATAGGATACACTTAAATAGAAATATGGAAACGGAAACCTGACAAAAGCTCCGATTCCAACTTTTAATATAGATGGTAATGGTATTTGGAAGCAATTCTTATGTAAAGTAAGAGCGTGGTCTAGGACAGTCTCTATCGGAGCATCAGCTAGTTTCTTGATACTTGCAGCCACGTCGGGACTAGACTCTATTCTATGAAGAAACAACAAACGGCGATTTGTCAGGACAAGGTTTCCCTCGCCCATAGCCCGGCGAGCCTCTATCCAACGCGTCCAATGGCGATGCTGCCTAATAATAGTCTCTACTTTTGTATCTGGAACCATTATTTGTCCTGTCCGTCTTGTGCTTGCGGTAGGTAATACCAAACATATTATGCCACACCAGTAGCGCATTGCAAAAGAGGCTCTATATTCATCGCCTACATTACTTTTTCAAACATACCATGTATAATGTTTTTAAAGACTCCAAATGGATAAGACAAATTCCGAGAGAGGAAATTGATATGAAATTCAAGGCGGTTATCTTTGATTTAGATGGGACACTACTCGATACGCTACAAGATTTAGCTGATTCAACTAACAGGTCACTGAATCACTTAGATTTACCCCAACATGAACTGGAAGCCTACAAGTATTTTGTCGGTGATGGCAGGGAGATACTAGCCCTACGTTCACTTCCGGAGCATCACCGAACCACTGCTAACATCGGTAAATTGGTCGACCTAATAAACAGGGAATACTCTAAATGCTGGGCAGACCATACTTGCCCCTATCCCGGCATTACTATTTTATTGGATGACCTGACCACCAGAAAGATTAAGATAGCCGTATTATCCAACAAGTCGCACGAGTCGACTGAAATGATGGTATCAAAAATGCTATCACGGTGGCATTTTGATGCGGTTGTTGGGGCATCATCCTCCATTCCTTTGAAACCCGACCCGACAGCCGCAATAGAAATAGCCCGCCAACTTAGGATTCTTCCTTCTAAATGCCTTTACGTCGGCGACACAGACGTTGACATGAAGACCGCTACCAATGCCGGCATGTATCCGATTGGAGCGCTATGGGGTTTTCGCACCCGCGACGAGCTTATTGCCAGTGGAGCAAAAGCACTGATTGAACATCCGTGTGATTTATTGCGTCTTTTATAAAATAGTCTGTCGATTGGTATGCCAGACCATTTCTGGTCACCCTTGAAGAAAAACTCGCTGTTACTGTGCTACAATTATCTCAAAATGAGTTACTTGAAAAGTCTCTTGCTATATGAAGATGAGCCTGCATACAGCTCACTCCTGAAGCTCATTATCGTAATATTCCCGGTAGGATTGATAGTAGCGAGCATTTACTTGTGGTCGTCCGGTGAAAGTTCCGGCGGTCTCGCATTGCTGTTTGAAGCCCTCTTTATTAGCCTCATCTTTTGGATTGTGTTCCCCCACAGATACCAGGTATATGAAGACCACTTGCGCATCGTGCTGGGTGGCCCGTTTGCAGTCAAGATTGGATTCGAGAGGATAAAAACTGTAGAAGTCACGCGCCGGATGGCTCTTACAGTCAATTTTGCCACCAAGCTCGCAATGACTTATGTAATAATAGTCAAGAAGAATGGGTTGAGCATAGCTATCACCCCCAAATCCAACGAATCGTTCGTCGAAAATGCCAATCGGGCTTTGAGCGAATGGGCAAGAACAAGAGAAGCCGAGTCCCCAACCAGAGCAATCCCATAATGCTAAAGCACTAATGTTGCTGGGCCACATACCGACGTTATTCGTCTTCTATCCAGACACCGTGTTACACAACATGCCATAGCAATCTACATTAGTGATTGATAACCCGATACCTGTGTCACAAATCCGCCTATAGTTCAGAATATCTATATAAATATCATAAATATATTTTATTGCGGTTATATATTAGATGATTTTATTCGTGGCTTTGACAATTACTTAAATTAGTAGTATCTTAAGCAATAAACGAAACGTACCATTTATTCGAAACAAGTAGTATGTTTTATCCATGAAAATTAGACGTTTATTCTTACACACCGTTAAAATATCAACATAGGACATATATGTGTACTTCGAATAGTGTTCCAAGCATATTCGGGACTTGAATTACTATTTCAATTTGGAAAGAGGGAGGTGACAAAAATGGTTAAGCGAAAAGGTAAATTGCTGGTGATAGCCGGGGTTCTCACAACAATAGGTCTTCTGCTAGCATCGTGCGGACCAGCGGAGCAGCCTGCCGCCGAGCAGCCAGCTACCGGGCAACCAGCCACCGAGCAACCAACCACCGGGCAGCCTACCACTGGGCAACCAACGGGAGGTCCCAAGGGCGAGGTGACAGTGGCATTGACAATTTCGGGATTTAGAACAATGTTAGACCAGACCACCTGTTCAAGTGCTAGCGGGACTCCTATAAAGATGCTGCTTTTTGATAGTCTGGTTTTTATAGACTCCAATGCGAAGTTGCAGCCGGCCCTGGCAGAATCCTGGAAGATTGCCGACGATTGGTCGAAGGTAGATTTTACCATACGACAAGGGGTCAAGTGGTCTAACGGTGACCCCGTTACCGCTAAGGATATTAAATTCACCTTAGATAAGTTCATGGAGCCAACCTCCTTTTATAATTACACCGGTGATTTTACGAAATATGTGAAGGAAGTTAAGGTAGTGGACGATTATCATGTTAGCTTCCTTCTCAACGCGCCTTTCCCGGTAATCTTTGACCGACTGAACGATACTGGAGGAATGGTTCCCAAGGATTATTATGAGAAAATGGGCGCGAAAGAGTTTGCCGCCAAGCCGGTGGGGGCCGGTCCATTCAAGGCAATTGACTTCAAGCAGGACCAATGGTTAAATGTTGAAGCCGTGCCGAACCATTACCGCAAGACTCCCATTCTGGCTAAGGTTCACATCGTCTATGTTCCTGAGCCGACGACTCAGGTGGCGATGTTAAAAACAGGAGAAGTAGACATGATTGCTGTCGAGGCTCCAGCCATCCCTGATGTAACGTCCGACCCGAGGCTGAGATTAACGCGAGTCGATTACTACAGCCAGACAAGTGTTTGCTTCCACGATATGATGAATCCCAAGGAGGGGAGCCCGTTTCTTGACTTGCGGGTTCGACAGGCAGTTAGCCTTGCCGTCGACCGGGTGACAGTTTGCAAAAAGGTTTTCTATGATGCGTATATTCCAGGGAGCCAGTTTCTCGCCCCCTACAACGCTGGCTACGACACCAACTTGCCAGTTCTCCCCTACGACCCGGTGAAGGCGAAGCAGCTTCTGGCTGAAGCTGGATACCCTAGTGGTTTTGACACTACACTAACCTACTCCTTGGCTAGTAAGACTCAAAATGAAGTTGTATCAGCCTATTTGCGCGAAGCTGGGATAAGAGCCAAACTTGTTCCGATGGAGTCCGGGTCCTATTCGACCAAACGGCAGGTATCAGCTAAGGACCCACAGGCCGCAGTAGCACTCCGCGGTCTGACCCTCCATAGCGTCCCAACTTACAATGGTATAACTCACAGCGGCGCCGCAGTTCAGAGCCAGATGGCTGGCGGCTCCCTGCAGAGTGCTGGCCTGACTAATCCAAGAGTAGCAGCACTTATTGACGAGTCAATGAAGTATAAGGAAGGTGACCCAAAGCTAGCCGAGGTTGCTAAGAAATTCAACGAGCTTGCCCTAGCGGAGTTGTGGCACGCTCCCCTCTGGGTTGTTAACTCGCCTTGGGGACTGGGCCCGAAAATCGACTCCGTTGTATGGAAACCAGGCAGGAATTTAGCTATCCTCTTCGAATACATGACAGTCAAGTAGTAATGAGTACCCCTGGGTCAGGTGTTGAGTCACTGGACACCTCTTGACTCAACACCTGACTCGATAAAAAGAGAAGGAAACATTATACAAAATGAAAAAAAATCGGACAGAATCCACTGTTATTGAAGAAGTAAGCTCTTACATCTCCCAAGGCGGAGAGGGAGAACTACCAGCAGAAGTAATCAGAGAAGCAAAGCACCATATCCTTGATACATTGGCAGCAATGGTCTCTGGGTCAGCACTCAAACCTGGCCAACTCGCCAGAAAATTCGTCGAGACCCAGGGCGGAGCAAAAGAGGCACAGGTGGTGGGTTCGCCTCTAATCAGTTCTGCCATAAACGCAGCTTTAGCAAACGGAATGATGGCTCACGCTGATGAGACTGATGATTCCCACGCACCATCTGGAACTCATCCAGGATGTGCTATAGTGCCGGCTGCTCTGTCTGTAGCTGAAAGAGAAGAGGTAGACGGGATGAGCTTTCTTAGAGGAGTGGTTGTCGGTTACGACATAGGGTGCCGTGTCACTCAGGCTTTAGGACCACGAAATTTGTCCACGGCGCATCGTTCCTCTCACAGCATCGGGAGTATTTTTGGTGCGGCAGCAGCAGCGGCGTCTATATTGGGATTGAAAGATGAGTTGGTTAGATACGTATTGTCTTACACAGCACAACAGACATCAGGTGTGCTTTACTGGTCTCGCGATGTAGAGCACATTGAGAAAGCCTTTGTATTCGCCGGGATGCCAGCACGCAACGGTGTCACCGCAGCTGTTCTAGTAAAGTCTGGGTTTACCGGAGTTCAAGACCCCTTCAGTGGAGAGAACAACTTCTTCGAAGCTTTCTCCCCCGAGTCCAAACCAGAACTCTTGGTAGAGGGCTTACGCAGCCACTATGAGGTCGCATTTACCAACATTAAAAAATTCTCAGTAGGTTCCCCGATACAGGCCGCTCTTGATGCCTTGTTGGTACTTATGGAGAAACACAGGTTCACATCTAAGGATGTGAAAAGCGTTATCGCCCGTTTGCCAGGTGGCGGTGCCCGTCTTGTGAATAACCGGGATATGCCTGACATCAATCTGCAATACATACTGGCAGTCGCTTTGTTAGATGGCAAATTAACCTTCGAGGCAGCTCATTCCTACTCAAGAATGAATGACCCTGCGGTGCTTAAACTGAAAAAACTCATCGAGCTACAAGAAGACCCAATATTAAGCGCTGGCAGACCTACACGGCAGGGTATTGTTGAAGTAACCACGAAAGACGGTACACAACTCAGGGAGCATGTGGTAAATGTGCGTGGTACAGCGGAAAACCCCATGACGACGAAGGAAATTGAGAATAAATGCCAGGAATTACTAACACCAGTATTGGGAGAAGCACGAACACGAGAACTAATTGATAAGATTTCGCATCTGGAACGAGTACGGAACGTACGCCAACTCCGGCCTTTACTTTCGGTATCTTAGGATACACTAGCAATAATTAGTCTAAATCCTAAAATCTTTGTGACACAAATCCGCCTATAGTTCATAATATTTATATAAATATC
>JAZDPB010000164.1:0-7132 GCA_043797985.1 Chloroflexota bacterium | reverse complement strand
GGCGGTTATTAGCATAGCCCCGTCCTGGATTCCCTAAACCCACAATTAACTTCATAGAGATTTATTAACCTCACCCCTCTGACGGTTGTCCGAAAAGGCTCATTTTGTCATTGCGAGTCCGCCTCCGGCGGGCGAAGCAATTCGTATAAATCTTTGAGATTGCTTCACCTTCCGACTTCGTCGGAATGGTCTCGCAATGACAGCTTTCGGATAACCTTATTTACAAGAGGGACTGTCTGAAAGTATTCCTCCTCTTTATTTTGTGTCACCCTGAGCCCTCACGATGCGCTCAGGGTAAACTCCGCGAAGGGTCTCGGGGTGGGTATGTATTCTCATCTGCCCTCCCCCGAGATTCTTCGCTTCGCTCAGAATGACAATTTACTGTTTTCAGGTAACCTCTTTAATTCTCCTTCTTTCAAATCCCGCCGATGAGGCGCAGGAATTCTTCCTCGTTAAGCTGCTTGATGCCCAATGCCTGGGCACGGGCTAGCTTGGAACCGGGGTCGGCACCGACCACCAGATAGGTAGTATTCCGGGTAACATTATCTTTGGTAGTGCCACCAAGAGCCTTTATTCTTGCCTCCGCCTCCGGTCTGCTGAAGGCTGTGAGTCTACCGGTAACAACAAACTCCTGCCCAGCCATGGGCAACTTCTCTGCCGGAGCCGCCTTTCTCGGCTCAGGAAAAACGTCCGCTGCCTTTAACTTCTCGATTATCCGTATATTTTCTTCTTGCCGGAAGAAAATAAGCACACTTCTGGCAATCTCTGACCCAATGCCAGGAATATCCGTCAACTCCTCCTCAGAGGCATTTATCAACTCGTCGATGCTATCGAAGTGGTCAGCCAGAAGCTGAGCCATCTGCTCACCGATGTGGCGTATCCCGAGGGCATAAATAATCCGGGCTAGCGGTCGCTTCTTGCTATTCTCAATCGCCCGAATGATGTTGCTGGCGCTCTTCTCACCCATTCTCTCCAGCGTGAGCAGGTCTTCCTTTTTCAGCTCATAAAGGTCGGCGGCATCTTTGACCGAGCCCTTCTCCAAAAGTAAAGCACCCATCGCTTCGCCGACTCCCCTGATATCCATCGCTCCCCGAGAAGTAAAAAGCTCCAGTCTGGCTAGTACCTGGGCAGGACAGGCAGCGTTGGAGCAGTAATACATGACCTCGCCCTCGGGTCGAAATACCTCAGCCCCGCATCTCGGACATGCCGGTCGCTGCTTCTCCTTATCGAATATTTTTCCCAGAAGGCTGAATTCTTTTTCCTGCCCGGTGCGTCTGCTTTTGATTGGTTCAACAATTTCCGGTATTACCTGTCCGGCCCGCTGTACGAGGACCCAGTCGCCTTCTCGAATGTCTTTGCGCCTGATGTCATCTTCATTGTGGAGGGCAGCGGTTCTTATGGTCACTCCGCCTACGGAGACCGGCGGGTCCAGGATAGCATAGGGGTTGAGAGTGCCGGTCCTGCCAACACTGATTCCTATCTCTCTTAAATAACCAGTACCCTGAGTGGCCGGGAACTTGTAGGCGATAGCCCACCTGGGTTCGTGACCGATGTTGCCCAGTTCGCTCTGCAGGGCGAGCGAATCTATCTTCGCCACGATGCCGTCGGCTTCGTAGGGTAGGCTCTCTCGTTTCTCCTCCCAGATGCGGTAATACTCTTCAACCTGGTCGATACTGGTAATCAGGGCGTTATTGGGGTTTATCTTAAAGCCCAAGGACTTGAGGTACTCCATTGTTTCCCAGTGAGTTTCCGGGGTTGCTTTGCCTTCAGCATAACCTAGCCCATAAATGTAGATATCGAGTGGCCGCCTGGCTGTGATACGAGGGTCAAGTTGACGCACTGAGCCAGCCGCCGCATTCCGTGGATTAGCAAACAGGGGCAGCCCTTCGGCTGCCCGCTCCTGATTTAATTTATTAAAGCCCGCTTTAGGTAGAAAAACCTCACCACGCACCTCGAACCGGGGTGGTGCTTCCTGGGACACCGACAGCGGGATGCTTCTTATCGTCCTCAGGTTCCGCGTGATATTTTCACCGCGAAAACCATCACCACGGGTAGCCCCGGTGGTAAGTTGACCGTTGACATAGGTCAATGCCACAGCTAGTCCGTCAATCTTATGCTCACAGGCAAAATTAAATTGCTGACCGGCCACCAGCTTTAAGGTCCGAGTATACCAGGCAAACAGCTCATCCCTGGAGAAGACGTTACCCAGTGATAACAAAGGCAGGGGGTGTTCTACCACACCGAAGGCTTCTGCCGGTGCAGCCCCTACCCGCTGAGTAGGCGAGTCGGGGGCCAGGAACTGGGGATATTTCTCCTCCAGTTGCTTTAATTCCCGCATTAACTCATCATATTCAGCATCGCTAATCTCCGGGCTATCCAGCACATAATAGCGATAGTTATGATAGTTAAGCTGACTCTTTAGTTGTTCGATTCTTTCACTTGTCTTGGCTAGTTCATCCATATATTCTCTTGCTACGGCGAATGAGTAGATGGTTGTGTCATTCTAACACAGCCTTACTGTGTCTAAAAGCTTGTGTCTTCAAGCTCTTGTGCTTCTATGCTGACTCGAGTGGAACAACTTTAATAATTATCTCGCTTGTTTACGGATTTGGTAACGTCATACTGATTTCTTCGTTTAATATTTGAGAGAACTTGCTAGATTCCCTCTGCCAATTACCAAAATCAATATTGTGTATGTGGATATTCCCACTAACATTGGAATTAGCCACTTCACCTGTTTCGAATTCATTTAGTAACTGCCTTTGCTTTATGCTCTTGTCGAAAACTACTAGCCTCAACCCCTTCTTAAGAGCTTCAAGAAACATATTATTGATGAACTTATCACGAAAAGAATATCCGATAGCTATGCACATACGAATTGCTTCAGAAGATAGGTCAGTTTTCAATCTGTCATAGTAAAAGGAAAATGGCTTTTCTTTCATCTGTTCGAACTTCTCTCTGGTTGGGTATATCAGCAAATCCCGACAATTTTCAGGTGCCTTGTGGTCAAGGGGAATTTGCTGTATCTCACCACTCTCTTTATTCATCCACCAATCAGTTGAACCATGAAGTTTATAGAGTAGTATTTTCGGATTAGACCCAACTTGGTCATAGAGCTTTGTGTCTAATACTACGCGTCTGCCCGTTTTTTTCATACCAGTCTCTATGTTCCAGCTACACTTAGTACAGTCCTGCATAGATTCGAAAACCAAGTCGTAGTTAGTCGTAAAAATTGGAATCGCATTTATGTTTTTTGAACTAAGTCCTTTAAGAAGCGGAACATAGTGTTGGTACGCTTTTTCTGGTATAACGTCTTGATAGACACTTCTTGTGAACGAATCAAAATCAGCTAATATACTGTCTATGAATAGGACAGCTGTTTGAGGTCGAGTAGCCTTTGTCATAACCACATTAGATTTAATTTGGGGTAAAACTTGTATGCTTTCTGCTGATCTTCGTAATTCCAAAAACCAATCCCTTAAATATTCGGAATCTACAATCGGTTGACTTCTATTTAATCCACCTGCATTTTTGGAATTGGAGAATTTATTATAGGCATCTAATATTGTTTTAAAGTCACTCTGACCCCAATGTTGTTTCAGTAATTCAATGAACTGAAACGTCGTTGGCATTCCTAGTCCAGCGGAGGCACCGGCACCAACAAATACGATTAACTTGTGTCCAGATAATTTCTCATTTTTCATTTTATCCCCTTTCACTCGAGCTTATTCCAATAGGGTGATTATTGTGGGTTCGGTATCTACATTAAAGTGACAGGTATATTTCTCTACGGTTTTCGTTTGCTCTCTTTTATAGTCCTTTGTAGGTATCTTCACGCCGGATTGCTACCTTTACCACCGTTACTACCTTAGCTTCGTCATCAATGACATAGACTATCCGGTAACGCCCTGTCCTTATCCGCCACAACCCCGTCTCTCTTAACTTCCTACAGCCGGCAGGACGCGCATTGTTCTCCAACTCATCGATAGCTTTGGCGATTTCCACCTGTGCCCCCCGGCGAAAAGAAAGGAATTGCTTTTGGGCGGCACGGTGAATCTCCACTCTATAAGCCAAGGTGTTCCCTCTTGAAGGTCTCCCAGTCCAGGCTATCCCCCTTGTCCTTCAGGGCTTTCAGCCCGTCGCGGATGTCATCCTCGTCTTCCAAGACTTCCTGTATCATATCTCGGACAATGCCAGCTACAGATGTCTTCCTCTTGAACGCCACAAAGCGCAAAACCTCATAGTCCTTCGGGTGTAGGCTTAGCGTCACCTTTTTGTAATTGCGACTCTCAGTAACCATCGTCCACCTCCGTTACCAGTATAACAGCAAACCATCACACCGTCAAACTCCCCCGTATGGACATAGCTGTGAAATCAGTAGTTAGTTTGAGACTTTCACTTTGCTTCCACCTTGCCTTATTTCAATAGGACGATTATTAGGGCTCGGCATCTGCATTAAAGCGATCGGTATATCTCTCTGCGATGTCCGACGCGCACAATAATGATAGTCTGCCGGTCATCGTCAATAGCATAAATTATTCGGTAATCACCTTGCCGTATCCGCCACAAGCCGGTAGTTTTGACCTTTTCCACGCCTCTGGGCCTCGGCGTCTGTGCCAATTCTTTTGTAGCTTCAATTACTGCCTGAAAATCAGCCTTGGGCAGTCTATCTAATGCCCGCTGTGCCCGGCGTCTTAATTCAATTTCATACATTACTCGGTCCGTTTAGGTTCGCTTTGTCGCGATTCAAAGTAAGCATCCAGAGACATCGTGCCCTCGGTATCGGCTAAGGAAGCCAAGCCTTCAGAAGCATCAATCTCATCCTCTAACTTGGCAATTATAGCCTCAGTTAGCCAGTCCTTCATAGTTTTTCCCTTCAAAGCGGCAACAGCTTTAACTTTGTTGCGCAGTTCAGGCTCGATATCTAAAAAATATCTCGTCTTTTTAATCGTATCTGGCATTTGTAATCCCCCTATAATTACTATGTTTATAATAATTATAGGTTTACTGATAAATAATGTCAAGAGTTTTGCCTCTCTTAAGCTCACCAATGCTGGGGCGTTTAAGAGGGGCGTTAGCCCCTCTTTGAAATCTCTTCCCCCTCTCCCTCAGGGGAAGGGGGATTAAGGGGGTGAGGGGTCGATAAACAACTCTATCGGGAGTTGCGTCCTTTCTCTGGCTAGGGTAAACTACGATAGCTAAAAATCGTCATCATTCAGTTAGAAAGGAATTAAGCAAGCATGGCTGAGATTCGTCCTTTCACGGGTGTGCATTATAACCAATCACTGATAAGTGACCTGTCGGCAGTTATCTGTCCTCCGTATGACATTATTCCTCCCCAGCTACAACAGGAGCTTTATTCCAAAAATGAGTACAACTTTATCCGGATTGAGTTCGGTCGCGAGTTACCGCAGGACACTGCTACGGAGAATAAATACGCTCGTTCGGCAGCCACTATGGAGCAGTGGCTTAATCAGGGCATTCTTAAGGTTGACGAGACACCTGCGATATATCTTCATGACCAGTATTTCCGGCTCCAGGGGAGGGAATATAAACGCCGCGGAATAATTGCCCGTGTCAGATTAGAAGAGTGGGACAAGAAGATTGTTCGCCCTCACGAGGGCACTACCGCCGAGCCTAAGAGTGACCGCTTAAGATTGATGTGGGCACTCCAAGCCAATACCAGCCCAATTTTTGCTCTGTTCGAAGACCGGAGAAAGCAGATATCCTCGTTACTGGATAAAAAAGAGCAGAATAGACCATTGCTGAGCTTAAGGAACGCTAATGGGGAAGGTCATACCATTTGGGCGCTCTCTGAACCTCAAGCAGTGAATCAAATATGTGCTAGCTTGGCTGACCAGCCCCTCTATATTGCTGATGGACATCATCGCTATGAGAGCGCTCTGGCTTACCAGCGTGAGAAACGTACCTATTCATCATCGACGTCGGTAGATGAGCCTTTCAACTTTGTGATGATGGAACTGGTAGATTTTTCTGACCCCGGGCTTATCATTTTGCCTCCTCATCGGCTGGTCCGAGGTATATCGAAGTCGACATTGAGTGAGTTGATGGCTAAATTGAAGGTATTTTTTGAAATCGAGGATTTGCCGCTTAATGTGCCTGGTGTCTGGAAGCAGGTTGATGACTTACTGGGAAAGGAAAACGAGGTCAGGTTAAGTCTCTTTGGTCTGGTGCCAGAGCGGCTTCTTCTGTTGAGATTGCGTGACCCGTCGGCGGTTAGTCAGATGATGCCTTACTTCCATTCCGAGCTATACAAGAGGTTGGATGTCAGCATCGTTGACCATGTTATACTGGAGAAACTCCTGGCGTTGAGCCGTGATAAAGAAAGTACGCTCCTTGCCTTTAGCTACGACAGACTGGATGCGGTGGACCGGGTATTAAATCAAGAATACCAGCTAGCAATTTTATTAAATCCGGTCAAGGCAACTGCAATTAAAGCTATTGCCGACGTCGGTGACACGATGCCCCGGAAGTCGACCTACTTCTATCCCAAACTCCCAGCCGGGCTTATCTTCAATCGGCTGGTATAGGGTGATTACAGTTTTACCAGTTTAGCCGTATAAATGCCGGGAATGGATAGTATCTGCTCCTGTCGTTCCTTTGGTAGAGGTTCATCCAGAGCTAGTATCATCAGAGCCTGTCCTCTGGGTTTGAGACGGCCGACGTTCATAGAGCTAATATCCACGTTGGCATCACCGGTTATCTTACCGACGGCTCCAATAAGCCCTGGACGGTCCAGATGGTCGCAAAATAGGAAGTATCCCTCGGTGGGCGTAATGTCAATCCAGTAGTCATTAATCCGAACAATGTGTGTTTCGCTTCGTAGTACTGTTGTGGCTACAGTAACAATGCCGGTACTGATGGCAACTTCTATGGTAATAAGGCTGGTATAATTTTCGCAGGTAGCTTCTTTTCTCTCTACTACATTTAGCCCACGTCGAGCCGCCACTATATTAGCGTTGACCAGATTGACACGGTCGTCGCTTATCCCTTCGAGAAATCCTCCTAAGACCGTTGCCTTGAGAGCATTGGTATCATACTCTGAGATTTCACCATCATATTTAATCTGGATAGAGTTGGTTTGCCCATCAACTAGCTGCCTGGCCAGTCT
>JAZDPB010000143.1:0-3247 GCA_043797985.1 Chloroflexota bacterium | reverse complement strand
CAAATGAACCGAATTGCCTTGTAATAGCGCTTGCAAGCTCCCCGGTAGGTTCGCCTCCACCTTTGGGGGAAAGACAATTCCAATAGAACGTGTGGTTCCAGATCTGGGCCGCATTATTGAATATGCCACCGGAAGAATTCTTAATGATGTCTTCGAGCGCCATCTTTTCGAATTCAGTGCCCGGGATCAGTTTGTTCAGATTGTCTACGTAGGCCTTGTGATGTTTCCCATAATGGTACTCAATGGTTTCTGCAGATATGCGAGGTGCCAGTGCATCATTGCTATACGGCAAGCTGGATAATTTGTGCTCCATAGCTTCCTCCTCTGTTTGTCATTATACTATTATGGCATCAACCTTCGATGATTTTCAAATAGACATCTTTGCCAAAGTTCCACTTATTGGGACGATACCGAGAACTGCCCGGACGCCTAGACCTCACTGGCACGGGAGAGTCTCCTCAATAACCTTCCCCTCGTTTTCGAACACCTAGTCATACAAGATGCCTTTGACACAGGGAAATGTCCCACAGCCCCATCTATTGGATATTGTGCGACGGCGGTGCTATATTCTTAAGAGAAATGCTCACGAACAGTCGTCTGCTAAAGATTGGGGTTCGCGTTTGGCTCGTAGAAACACTGATTTCTGGTTTCAACTTCTTTGTACTCATGAATCTCGTCTACGAACCGAGATGGGGCTCTTTGGTAGCGCATCAAATCGGCATGTCTACACGAATTGTCTACATATTTATCCTGGCATATTTTTTGTTAAGATATGTCAAGAACTACAATATTAAAGACTTGATTCTCATTGGGCTTGTTTGGTTAGGGTTGGAAGAAACATTCGAGTGGGGAGGCAGTCTTATCCTAAGGCGGCCGGTGGAGGAAATTCTAACCGGTTGGAACATATTTGCGGGTTATATGTGGCCTTACGTAATGTTAGCTTATCTATTGTCAAACCTGATTGTTGGTGTGACCTTGCACCCAGGGAAGAGTGAATAGGACCGCACCACGTCAAGATTAGAAACAAAAAACAAGAAAATTGAGAGGGGAATCGGAGTGAGACTCAGGCTGATAGTTGTCTTCGGATTCGCAGCCGTACTGGCTTCCAGCATAATGTACCTGATTGATTACCTAATATTCAGGGACAGCCACCAACTGCTAATCCAGCTAGTAGACGACCTGTCTTTCATCCCCATTAGCGTGTTTATCGTAGTGGTGGTACTCGAGCGTTTGCTTGCTCGCCAGGAAAAGCTTCTGATACGCCATAAGCTGAACATGGTAGTGGGCGTCTTCTTTAGCGAGGTCGGTAATTCCTTAATACGTAAGCTGCTTCACTCGTATGAAAGAAACGAGGAGATCGCAAAGAATTTTTCAGTCAGCAATAGCTGGACTCGAGAGGACTTCAAATATGCTAGGGCCTTTTCCTCTACTATATCGGCAACACCAAGCGGACAAAGCATCGATTTTGACGATTTGAAAGCCTTCTTAATTAGCAAACGCGAGTTTCTATTGACTCTTTTAGAGAATCCGAATCTGATCGAACATGAGAAGTTCAGCGATTTGCTCTGGGCGATATTTCATTTAATTGAGGAGCTTGAATCTAGACCATCAGTTTCCAACCTATCCGGGCCCGATTTAAACCACATAGAAGGGGACATCGGACGACTTTACGGACAACTGCTCTATCAATGGCTGACCTATGTAGAGCACTTGAAGAATAAGTATCCATACCTGTTTTCCCTTACTGCCAGGATGAGCCCTTTCTTAGATAACCCGTCAGCTACGGTTACATAAACCCAGCCACCATTCTAGTCTGACTTTTGTGATGGGTCGGACAATCTTCAGGTGCAACGTCTACCAGCCCGGTGGTCGTCGTCCAGGGTTGCCAGAATATTTCCGGATTCCGGCTGGTTTGCCCTGTCAGACGGAATAACCCCCCGGCTAATGGTGCTCTTTCGCTTCCGCCTTTTCAGCCTCAGCCTTCGTCTTATGCACGGTCTTGTCGGGGTGGTTGGGAGGAGAGTATATGGTATACAGCTTCAACTTCGTGGTCTTAGAAGTGTTTACTACATTGTGGTAGGTGCCCGCTGGAACTATAATAGCATCTCCATCTTTTGCCAGATGTTTCTCTTTTCCGGCGAAAACGAATGCTGCTTCACCTTGCTCGATGCGGAAGAATTGGTCAACATTTGCGTGCACTTCATTGCCGATCTCTTCGCTGGGTTGTAAGCACATCACTACAAGCTGAGCATGCTTCCCAGTGAACAACACTTCCCTGAAGTAGTTATTGCTTAGAGTCTGTTTCTCTATTGAGCCCACATATCCTGCCATTATTTATCACCTCCGTAAACACTCTACAGTAAATGTAACACGTCCCGCATTTGAGGTTCAAGAAGTGTGTCTAAACAAGACAATAAATACCGCTTTTTCGCACTCCTTGGCCACCTTTGGGGATTCGGACCTCTACCTCTATGCAACATGCAGCCATTGGGTAAAGCCTGTTCACAGCTGCGAAATGTGTTAGGCTCCCCGCTGAACATAGGAAGCCTCCCAAACGGGAGGGGCTTCCCCTTTCTCTTTCTTTGTTCCATTCCTGGGAGGGGGTGATAAACGTGCTATTATGCAGGTAATAATCAAGAGGGTACGATTTTACCTTCTGTAGTAGCTTGTTCCATGCTCTCGATAAGCTTGCTAAAGACCTCTAACCGTTGGGTCTGTCCCTTATCCTCAGCATCCTGCTTCTGCCTTTGGAGAATAGGTAAGAAGTCGACAGTTGTTGAAAAGCAAGTGCAGGATTCGCAGATGGTCTCATATTCACATGGCACTCCATCGGGCCGGGTGCAGTAGCCATTCCCTAGCATCCGCCAGTGATCCTGCCTTAGCCGGCGCATTTGGCTTCCCTCGACCAAAGTCAATTCAGCGGAGCTATCCGATACCTCTGTCCTGTTACAGAGCTCCTCCAGATGCTGACTGACCTTGGAGTATTCCTGTTGTACCGTCCGATTGCCTATACGAGCATAAGTCATAGTCATAGACAGCGAGCGGTGACCAAGCAGCGCAGCGATGCTCTCCAGGGGCATCCCGCGGTTGATGGCCAGAGTGGCTAAGGTATGGCGAAGACGATGAGGTGATACATGTTCCTTAATGCCCGCCTCCTTACTGATACGCTCTATCGCCAGTGCTACCTTACCCCTTCCCAAGCGATATCCGTGCCCGGTAAACAGGAAATCATAGGGTTTCTTCGGTG
>JAZDPB010000062.1:0-2804 GCA_043797985.1 Chloroflexota bacterium | reverse complement strand
TAAGCCTTGTATATCTTGACCGCATAGGTAGAGCTGACCCCGTGTCCTTGGAGGAACACCATGACCTCACGTACCTCTTTCTGCTCCTGCCATGCCTTGTTGATCCTCTCTGCCCTAATTGGGCCGATTCCCTCTACCTCGAGTAATCTCTCCGACTGCTCCTCAATGATATCCAGCGTCTCCAGCCCGAACTTGGCGACCACTCTCTTCGCCATGATGGGACCAATGCCCTTAACCAGCCCTGAGCCGAGGTACTTCTCGATACCGGTTATGGTAGCGGGCAGTACGGAAAGACAGCTTTCCACCCGGAACTGCCTCCCGAATTTGGCGTCAACAGTCCACTCGCCTTTCAGTCTAAGGGTCTCTCCCGGGTTGGGACAGGGCATGCTCCCCACTATGGTGACCAGATCCTGGCTTATGCCAACCTGGAGTCTGGCCACAGTGAAATTGTTCTCCTCGTTGAAATAGACTATGCGCTCGAGGATGCCCTCTATGCTGGAGTGTTCTCTCATCGTGGCGCCGCTGCTTTGACGATTATGCCTCGTCTCGAAACTACTATATCAGACAGCGGGCACTTTTAGAAGCGTGGCTGAGGTGACAGAAGCAAGGTTGCTATCTATCCCGTAGGTCAACTGCACGAAAGATGGTTTTGTGCAAAAGAAGAGGCTAGCACTGGCGGCAAAATTGTAGAGGGTTGGCACTACTCAGACACGCTCGGCATGATGCAACAGCTTAGTATGATTCCCTCTCAGTAAGCTTGGATAATTATTAAATATTACTAGCATATCCCCGGTAAAATACTCGCAGCTTCTGCTCCACTCGGCTTATCGTATGTACAAGACAATCAAACATCCCGATATAAGGAAACCTTTAGTCTGGTATATCTTTGATTCAGATCGCACTTTGGCAACCCCTTGTGTATAAAACGCTAACGATATAAAATTAGCCCGTATTAAGAATAAGATCGGATGGATTTCCCTGATGTTTGCTTATGAATGGTATCATAATAAGCATTGACCCGGTTATTTTTAAGCTGGGCGGTTTTGAGGTTGTATGGCACGACCTGATGGCACTGTTAGGTATGGCAATAGTTATACCAATATATACCTACAGGTTAAAGAAGCGTGGATTCAAGTCGTATGATTTTCTAGCCTTTTATCCTTGGGTAGTCATTGCTGCCTTTATTGGGGCCAGGCTATTTCATGTTGTAGACCAATGGCAACTCTATTCAAATAATACCCTTGCCGTATTACAATTCTGGGAAGAGGGCGGACTAGCCACATGGGGTGCCCTGATCGGAGGAGCCATTGCCACAATTATCTTTGCCAAACTGAAGCGTTGGCCTCTGGGTCGCCTTGGTGACGCCTTGGTGCCGGCCTTGCTTGTCGGCCAGATACTAGCCAGGGTGGGTTGCTTGATTAACGGTGATGCTTACGGAGCTCCTACCGATCTTCCGTGGGCTTTCATCTATACGAATTCAAATGCTGTCATGCCAGCTAACTTGATTGGTGTTCCCACCCATCCTTACCCCGTCTATGAAATTCTATGGAATCTGGTTGGTCTACTACTTGTATGGAGATTGGAGCGTTTTCTTCATAATGACTGGCTGCTTTTCATAGGCTATCTGGCATGGTATTCTGTTGCTAGATTCGTATTGTCATTTGTTCGGGAGGAAAGAATCTGGTTCTGGGGTCTACAGGAAGCACAGGTATTAGCCATAGTTTTCCTAGCTGTGTCAGCGGTTCTACTAATCCATCGGCTAAGGCAGCATACATAGAGCTAACCAAAAAGAATTTGCTATTTCTTTTGGTATCTCGTGATTATCTGGAGTTCAGTAATTCGTAAGATGATAAAATTTTTCTAGAGAAAGTTTAGTCTGTTGCCATTATACTGAAATGTACGTATGAAATGGCAAAGATCCCGATATTCGTGCAGTAGTGATTTTCACTTTATAGAAAAGACAAACGGTATCAGATATTTGTACGCGTCAGTTGTCAGACATCCCGATTTTTGTTTGAAGGTAACAAAGAAGTAGATTGAGACTGCCGAAAAAGTCCCGTCTCCCTTTAAAAAAGGGGGACTCAAGAGGATTTTTGAGCTTAAATCCCTCTTAATTTCCCTTTAAGAAAGGGTGAAATTGGGTAAGGAAAACACTTTTTCGGCACTCTCAGATTGTGACATACCGGTGGTTAGGTCTCCAATACCAGGTGGTTCAGCCTCGGCCGCTGCACAATTTAGGAGCGTTTCGTTCAATCACGACACGCTGACTTAGGTTCAAGATACCATCGAACCATACATTTGACAGCACCCACACGGCGCTATGGATTTACAAGGCCTTGCTACTATTGGCCTCCTAGTCTTAGAATGAAAAAGGCTGAGAACTTAGAGATGCTTTACATTGATGGCTCGGCAAAGTCGGGAAGCGGCACTATACTGCGCTACGCGGTAGCCCTCGCATCCCTGCTTGGCGAGGAACTACATATAAATAATATCAGAGCAAAGAGGGATAAACCGGGACTGCGTCCTCAACACCTCGCCTCGGTGAAAGCCTGTGCCCAAATGTGCAGCGCCCAGGTGGAAGGGGCAGCAGTAAACTCCAAGGAGATTTTCTATAAACCAGGAGAGAGGATAAAAGGCGGTTATTATCAGTGGGAAATCGGCACCGCTGGCTCGACCACCCTGCTGGCGATGACCCTGCTCCCCCTTGCCCTCTTTGCCGATGGGGAAACCGTCTTGAGAATATCAGGTGGACTCTTTCAAGACTTTGCCCCCTCGGCCCATCATATGCAGCATGTATTGTTCCC
>JAZDPB010000135.1:0-3878 GCA_043797985.1 Chloroflexota bacterium | reverse complement strand
TATGGAGCAGATTCGCTCTTTTATTGCCATCGAACTGCCTGATGAGCTAAAGCTGGAGCTTAACCGGCTCAAGGCTCAGTTGAAATCAGCCGGACAGTCCTGGGTAAAATGGGTTGACCCGAATAGTATCCATCTTACGCTAAAGTTCTTAGGTAATATTGCCATAGAAAAAAGTGGCGAGATAACTAAGGCAATAGAAGAGGCAACTCAGGGAACACCCCCCTTCCAACTGGAGGTTAAAGAACTTGGAGTTTTTCCCAATTTGAAGCGAGTTCAAGTAGTCTGGGTAGGACTCGACGGAGAAGTAGATAAGCTAAGCCAGCTTCAGCAACGCATCGAGTCTTCTCTATTGCCGCTGGGCTTCACTCCCGAATCACGACCATTCACCGCCCATTTGACCCTGGCTCGCCTTCGTGACCAGGCATCTTTAGAAGAACGGCAAAGAATTGGGCAGCTTATTGCTGAGACCAGACTGGGAATAAATTATACTATTAAGGTCGATGCCATCAGCTTGATGAGAAGTCAATTGACACGAGGCGGAGCCATTTATAGTCGTGTTAGTCTGGTGAGGCTAAAGAAGCCCTTGCCAACGACCAATTCTTAGTGTATACTACAACAAAATTCAATTATGGTTGGGAGGTGGACCTCGTGGAACAAATCAATTACCCCAAATGTCAAAAGTGCAAAGCTGGAGACCTGGTGCCCCTATCTGATTTTGGTAGCCAAGGGGCAAGTATTCAATTCAAGGCATGGGTTTGCACTAATCCCGATTGCGGCTTCAACCTGAAAATCAGGAATGGAGACGTCTACATAGATGAACCCATTATGAGCGGAGTACTACATAATAGTAATCGTACCCGCTAAGTTCTAGGTTACGGATGAGAGTGTGCTTCCTCAAGTAGCTAAACTCGGGGGGATGGCACTTAACCTTTTATTCCCGCAGCGGTGCGTAGGCTGTGGAAACGAGGGTAGCTTTATTTGTTACCCTTGCCTGCGCGCATTACCGCGAGTTATGCCTCCGCTCTGTCCCAAATGTGGTAGACCCGAGCCTAGCGGCATACTTTGTCCAAGATGTGTTAGCTGGCAAGCCGAAATAAATGGCATCCGCTCTCCTTTTCGTTTTGATGGAGTAATGCGCCAGGCTATCCATCAGCTAAAATATGAAAACCTTAGAGCTCTGGCGGTACTCCTGGCTCAACTATTAAACGATTATCTGATTACCTACCCGATACCGGGAGAGGTTATAATACCCGTTCCCCTGCATTGGAAACGATTGAAAGAGCGCGGCTACAATCAGTCCAGATTGCTGGCTAATGAGTTGGGTAAGCTCACCAAGCTACCAGTTGTAGATGATTGCCTCATCCGACAACATCATACTCCCCCTCAAGCCAGAACAGCGACTGTAGACGAAAGATATCGCAATGTAGCTAATGCCTTTACCTGCTATGACCAAAGGTTACAGGGTAAGCAAGTGTTGCTTATTGATGATGTCTCTACCTCCGGAGCCACCCTTAATGCCTGCGCCGTAGCATTAAAAGCAGCCGGTGCTACATCAGTGTGGGGACTGGTTCTAGCTAGAGAGATTTAAGAATATTCAGGAGAGAGTAATGGCTACGGCAAAAGAAATAACTTATAAATATCGTTGGGTGATACTAGGAGTCGTGTGGTTGGCGTTTACCTCAATCTGGATACAGCGTCTTTCTATTCCGCCATTATCTCCCTTTTTACGAGACAATTTATCCTTTACCCATACTCAGATAGGCTTGCTGATGAGTGCTGCTGCCTTTGCTTCCCTTCTGATACAGGTACCATCTGGCTGGCTTGTCGACAGGATTGGAATACGGCCAGTGCTACTAATCTGTCAGGTAATCGGAGCCATCTTCCTTCTTGGCATGTCGCGCATCAACTCATTCACATCAGCGATAATTTTTATGTCACTGGTAGGACTTTGGTGCGGTGGCCTCACCCCAGCAACAACCAAAGGAGTAATAGACTGGTTTCCCATAAGGGAAAGAGCGACTGTCATGGGTTTCAAGCAAACCGGAGTTAACATTGGTGGGGTCATCATGGCTTCTACTATGCCTTCGATAGCGCTCGCCTGGGGCTGGCGTAGCTGTTTCCTCCTAATCGGAGGTCTGGTAATTGCCTTCGGGATTATAACATTTGCCCTTTATAAGAACCCTGCGGAGAAAGTTGTCCCCAGTGTTGCGGTACCAAGCACCACCGCTTCATCAGGGGGTCTGCTTCGGGGGGTTCTTCTATCACGCGAGATTTTATGTCTATCCTTCGGCAGTATGTTCATCTCGATGGTCGAATTTGGAGCAATAACTCATTTGGCAGTATATCTAAATGAAGTAGTGCTATTTACCACCGTTGTCGCCGGGTTAGGTCTTGCAGTGCTTGAGTTTGGTGGTGCCTTCGGGAAACCCCTCGCTGGACTGCTTAGCGACCGCGTCTTTGGTAGCAGCAGAAAGAAGCCATTTGTTTTAATGGCTTTTATCGCTGGTCTTTTATGCGCAGCATTAATATTCATAAATCAAACGATACCCCCATGGTTCCTGTTTACTATCCTTGCTATTCTTGGACTAACCGCCGTCGGTTGGGGTGGACTATGGCTTACACTTGTCGGAGAATTCGCTACTAAGGAACATACCGGGATAGTTGTCGGCTTTTCCACAATGATAGTTGCCTTAGGCTCTGCTATCGGCCCTACCGTGTTCGGCTATCTTGTCGATTTATCTGGCTCTTACCGAACAGCGTGGCTATGTTTGGCGATTTTTGCCGCAATGTGCGGTATACTAATTTTCTTCGTGAGAGAATCGAAGCGGGTACGTTAACCCTTGTTACAGAAAGCAGGACTAAATGACAAAGGTTATTGGTCTTACCGGTGGTATAGGAAGTGGCAAGAGTACTGTTACACAATGCCTAGCTGAATTGGGTGCAGTTGTTATAGATGCCGATAAAGTGGGGCATGAAGCATTCAAGCCTAATACCAGGGTATGGCATGAGGTAGTAGCTACGTTCGGGAAGGAGATTGTTACCCCCAGTGGTGAAATCGACCGCAAAAAGCTAGGAGCGATAGTGTTTAATGACCCGGCGTCTTTGGCACGATTGAACCAGCTAATGCACCCCCAGATGTATGATATGATACAAGCGCAAATTGAAGAATATCGGCGTCGCGGGGTAGATGTGGTAGCCCTCGAAGCTGCTATCTTGATTGAGGCTAACTGGACATCACTGGTTGATGAGGTCTGGGTCACAGTAAGCTCAGAAGCTACCGTGCTCGAGCGCCTGAAGAAATATCGCGGGTTGGAGAAGGAACAAACCCTAGCACGCATCCGCTCTCAGCTATCCACAGAAGAGCGCATAAAACATGCCGACGTGGTAATTAATAATGATGGTGACATCAACGAGGTGAAGGCAAAGGTAAAAGAACTGTGGGAAAGACTTCACACATAAAAGAGACATAACAGTACGCCAACTTGAACTCCCCTAGGTGGTAGTTTATAATCTCGGTGGAGGTAAGAGAAATGGCAGAGCAGAGTGTATTATTAGTTAGCCGGGAAAACAATATCTGCACCTTGACGATTAACCGCCCCGAGAGACGCAATGCCCTGAATACAGAGGGTCTCATTGCGATTGGAGACATTCTGAATGGTCTGAAAGACGACCCTGAGACCAGAGTAGTAGTCATCAGAGGGGCAGGGGAGGCAGCTTTTTGCTCTGGTATGGATATCGCGAGTGGAACGCAACCCACCGGAGCGGTAGGTGGAAAGGAAAACCCCCTGCAGTATGCCAAGGATGGAATAACCTACTGCCCCAAGCCGGTTATTGCTATGATATACGGCTATGCCCTGGGTGCCGGCTGTGACATAGCT
>JAZDPB010000139.1:0-2314 GCA_043797985.1 Chloroflexota bacterium | reverse complement strand
CATATGAAGATAACAAGCGCATCCGCGTCACCGGCCCGTTCACCGTGGAAAGCCTTTCCCCGCACAGAATCATTGCCGTGGAGGATGAAAGGCCGGCTGCGGAGGTTGAAGCTCAGAAGGAAGCCGGCGCCGGCCAGTTTGAGGTCATGATACTGGATAACCTTAAAAAAGCTGGCGTACAAAACACGGTCAAGAACGAACGGCTCAAGTTTGATCGCCTTGACTCGTATGCTGGGGAATGGCTGCACGCTGAAGGCGAATATACAGAGAAGGACGGCACTACCCGGCGGGTGGTGGTCTGCATCGGTCCTGAGCACGGCACCGTGGGCCCCGACCTAGTGAAAGACGCTGCCAAGGAAGCAGTCAAGGGGGTGGGCTTTGATTTACTGGTAATCTGTGGTTTCGCCTTTGACCCACATGTTTCGGAAGAAGCTAAACGCTACGGTAAGCTCAACATCCTGATTACCCGTATGAACCCTGACCTGGCGATGGGAGATGCGCTATTAAAGACAACCGGTGGGGGCAACCTGTTCATGGTCTTCGGCGAGCCGGACGTGGACATCAGGAAACAGAAAGACAGCAAGATAGTCGTTGAAATCAAGGGCGTGGATGTTTATGACCCTACAACCGGTCAGATAAGAAATAGCTCCACTGATGATATTGCCTGTTGGTTCATTGACACCGACTACAACGAGGAAAGCTTCTTCGTCCGCCACGCATATTTCACTGGTGCTGAAGAACCCTATGATAAGCTCAAGAGAGCACTCCGGGCTGAGATTGATGAAGCTGCGTGGTCATCACTCTACTCTACTGTCAGCCGACCCTTTGACCTGCCCATGACTGGCAAAATTGCCATTAAGGTCATCAACCATTACGGAGATGAAGTGTTGAAAGTGTACGAGGTGAAGTAACCTCTAGTTTTACTTAGTTAAGTACACGATAAACGGAAGCACTGATTGAACGTAGCGCTAAGGTGGTTCGTCTGCACTTTCTAATTACTTGGGTCATTGGCACAATAAAAGAAAGGATACAACGCAAATGGAAATTGTACTTGTCAAAGAGAAAGAGACACCAGGCACTTGGAGATTTAAGGAAAACAAAGAAGATCACCCAATGACCATCTATCTAACCAAAGAGCAAGTCAAAGAGCTCGGTAGCCCAGAATCCATCAAAGTCAAAATAACGGCGGTATAGCGTGGTGGTACTATCTGCCGAGTTGGAGTTACCGACTATGGGCTTACTGCACTTTTTAGCGTTTCGTGTAACGAGTCAGGACCTTTGACAACTGCTCCGGGCACCAAAAGAAAGTAGCCCGCCTGCCAGGTTGAGGTTATTTACTTTGAAGTACGAGTCGCATATAATATCGTAGAAACAGAGAAGGAATTGGGACAACGCTTAATTCAAGCTTAAATGTTCCAACCAATACCTGTAAGAGGACCTATGAATAGAAATCGGCTCGTTTTAACTCTGTCAATTCTAAACTTACTGGGATTCCTCGGTACCGTTATCGTTAATGGGTTGGCTAATGCTCTACCCATAAACAATAAAACTACCGGCGAGCTATCTGACCTATATCCGAACTTATTTGTGCCAGCGGGGCTGACTTTTTCCATTTGGGGGATAATCTATGTATTGCTCGCCATCTTAGTCATCTATCAATTACTCCCCTCTGTGAGAAGAGACGCCCAGAAGTCCTCCTTCATACAGAGAATAGGGTTGTTGTTCTTTATTTCCTGTGCTGCTAACATCGGCTGGATATTTGCCTGGCATTATCAAATCGTCCCCCTGTCCCTGGTTCTGATGCTTGTATTACTCTGGTGCCTGATAGCAATTTACTTACGGCTAAATATTGGTAAATCAGAAGCTATGAAAACCGAAAAGTATTTAGTTCATCTTCCTTTCAGTGTCTATCTTGGCTGGATTACCATAGCCACGATTGCCAATGTCACCGCTTTACTGGTGGATATCAACTGGAACACATTTGGGCTTGGTGAGCAATTCTGGGCAGTAGCGGTGATTATCGTTGGTATTGCAATTGCATTATCCGTACTTTTCATCCGGAGAGCATTTATTATTGCCTTGTGGTTGACTGGGCATTACTTGGAATATTGCTAAAACGGCTCTCCGTTCCTGCAGTACCGGCTCAAAGCGTGGTAGTTTTTACGATTGCTGGCCTGGTGCTTATTACCGCCGGGATTATAGTTCAGCTGATAAGAAGAAGAATATATTAAACGAAGCCGCTTGTTACCTGGCGTATGCCGTGTCCTCGCATTTCTAATACTCTCACCCTGTGCTAAACTGCACATTTTGGCGT
>JAZDPB010000112.1:0-4698 GCA_043797985.1 Chloroflexota bacterium | reverse complement strand
CTAGCCCCGGTTATAATAATGTTCTTAGCGCCGCCGGATACTGATGGAATGGTGATAGTGCCCGAGATGGCGCCGCTACTATTAACGGTAAGCGTCTTGGCCGCAGTGGCGCCGCCCACGGTAACAGATAGGATATTCTCAAGCGCCGTCCACCCTGTTCCACTCACCGTGACCGAGGTGCCGATAGGCCCAGAGGTCGGGCTAAAGGTTGCTGCCGGTGCCGCTGCCACGGGGGGCGCCGTGACCATCCCGATGCTCAAGACCAGCACCAGAGCGATAACCACTCGCCATACTCTATTTAGGTTTGCTTTCATGGATTTTCTACCTCCTTCATGAATTGTTTGCCTTCTCTAAAGAGTTATATCTATTAAATTGATTAAGGTAAATGAAATATCGCTTCTCTCGAGTCTATTTGTCACGTTCGACGTCTATTCGCTTCTCCTTTTTCCAAAATGACACAATCTCCTCAATCAAGCCGCTATAACTCTGACCGGGATGCTTAATTGAGTCCAACATTACCTTCGCCTCGCGTGATATGCTCAAGGTGCCTCGCTTCTTGCTTTTACTAGTATTCATACCCACTAGGTTCCCCCCTCTGAAGCTTTTAGAACTTTGGACATCCTCACCTTCTCCACTTCACGAAGGCGTTCACCTATATATATCTGACTAGCACATGCACACCCCCCTTTTATACCACTAAATAATATTTTAGTTGCCAACGGATCTGGAGAGGCTCTAAGACTAATACTGGTCAGAACGGCTTAAGCTGGGGACGAGGCCTTTACGGCAAGCACTTTGGTAGCGGGATAGTAGGTATCCTTAGCAGGGTGCTGAAAAAGGGGTGAGCAACCCCAAATCAGCCCCAATTTCGCGCCTGGATTGCCTGCCATTTTGGGCAAAATCGGGGTTTTTCAGCGCCCTGTTAGTGGATTTTGGTGAGCTTTTCAGGAGTTATTGAAAAAATATTCCGGGGGGTATTGACAAAAATATTATTTAGCTGGTTGCTATGCTTATGCCCAAAAGGAGGGCACATGAAAGGCGAATTGGAGAAATTTATGCATTATCTTCATATCGAGAAAGGGTTTTCCCAGGGCACTATCGAAGCATACCAGCTTGACCTAGGAAAAGGGCTGGGCCCCTTCCTCCGTCAGCGAGGTAAATCTGAACTGCGAGAAGTCACCAAAGATGACATTCGAGCCTATCTGGACTATGTAGCCACAGCCAGAGGTAACTGCAATGCCACCAGGGCCCGAAAGCTGGCAGCGATAAAATCGTTCTTTAACTACCTGGTAGACAATCAGCAATTAGAGGTAAATCCGGCGGCCTCAATAAGAAGCCCTAAGGTACCGGAGAAGGAGCCGGTGTACCTCAGCGATGAGGAGCTGATCCGGCTGCTAAGGGCAATAGCTCGAAAAGCCAGACCACGAGTTCGTGAACGGGACATGGCGATAGTTGTACTCTTCCTTCACGGCGGCTTGAGGGTATCGGAGCTGACAAAACTGGAACTGTCCAATGTCGACTTGGAGAGTTGCCAGATAAAGATAACCAGAAAGGGCAACCGAGAGCAATATCTCCATCTTAATCGGGAAACCAAAACGGCACTGGTGAGTTACCTCACGAAGCGACCTCAGGCCCGCAATGGCACGTTCTTCGTGGGAGAGAGTGGAGATGGTCTCACACGCGGCTATGTTTATAGTTTAATACGTCGATACCTGAAATTTGCGGGTATCGACAAGGGTAAGCGGGGGCCCCATATCCTGAGGCACACCTTCTGCACCAGGCTACACCGGAAGGGAGTGGGGCCGTTCACCATAAAGGAACTCGCCGGTCACAAAAGTCTTAACACAACCATGAGGTATATCAAGATTGAGAATAAGGAGCAGGCTGAAGCGATTGATAAGCTGGAGTTCGGAACTCAGGACCTGTGATTGTGAACAATCCGAGGAGCAGAGTGCTTCACCGTGGGTGAATAAGAACCCCGCTCGAAGGGGTCGAACACGGTCGATTTGTAAGATGCCGGCTTCCGTAAGCAAGTTTTATGAACCGGTGTTCCCCTTTACTGGCAGCCGGCATTAGGATATACTTCTTACTGAGATACCTTTTATCCCTGCCTTTCGAGGTAGTATGGTTCAAAGAGAGGGGCGATTATGCTTTCGCAGTACATAGAAAAGGCAATGAGCCGGGCAGTTTATGACCAGCTTGAGGACAAGACCTATTGTGGTAGGATTCCGGACTGCCCCGGGACAATAGCCTTTGGGAGAACACTCTTTGAGTGCCAAAATGAACTGAGATTAGTTCTTGAGGGCTGGTTGTTAGTCAAGATAAGACATGGTGACATTTTACCCGTAATAGATGGGGTTGACCTGAACAAGGGGATACCTGTCCTGAGGGAAACCGCCGCACATGGCTAAGTGGTCACCATGTAAGAGAAGGACCTTTATAAGGAAGCTCATTGCTTTGGGCTTTAGCCCGCCTGAACCAGGCGGGCGTCACTTTTATATGCGGCATCGCACATATACTCTGGCGCTTCCTAATAATCATGAATACTCCGTCAATCAGCTCAAGACGCTTCTCAAGGAGATAGCGCATATCCTAAGCAGGGAAATCTCCCTCAAGGAGTGGCATACCCTTTGAAGAACTGTACATTTTTCTGCATGTGAAATGCCAGGACAGCTTATGTTACGCGGTGGCCTTGAGCGCCCAAAATAATCTCGGCATCCGTCGTCTCAAAATATTAGTCGCTCCAGCCTTCCTTTAGTTGCCAGACATCTATGTCTGCGAGGAACTCGGCAAAACGCATCAGCAGCGTGCACTGGGGCTCGCAAAGCAGCGACGCCCTGTCCATCACTCGTGCAAGAGCCTGGCTGAGGTCCTGCCCTTCCGGACGCTGTGTCCTGTAGCCGGCGAGAATGAGTAGCCTATCCTCTAATGCCAGCGCTTCGTTCTTGCCTCCACTAAACGTGCGAGCTAGTCTTTTGACAGTTTCCGAAGAGGGAGATGCGCCCTTTATGATACCTTCGATAGTGCCATGGCTAAGGCCAGTCTTGGTTGCTGCCTGCCTTAAGGACAGATGGTCTCTCTCCAGTGTCTCTTTCAGCCATTTAGCGAGCCGCTGCTTACGTAGGTCGTCAGGAAAGCTAGTTGCCGCTTTGCCCATCTATTTGCTCCTTTTACTGAAGCAGTCCCGTTGGCACACCTCAGCAGTGCTCTTGTAGACAGAATTCAGGCCACATTCCATAGTGTGCAATCCGAAAGTCTATCCACCTTGAAAGATATGCTGCCAAGCTCTGAATTCTCATCGTCGCTTGCCCTTCTGTCTTGCTCGACAGCAGACCAGGTGCGGTTCAATAGGGAGAGCCAGAGGCGCCAGTATGACTTGGCTAACCGGGCTACCGAGATGGGATGGAAAGATGTCGAAGTCATTGACGAGGACCTGGGATGCTCTGGATCCAGTTGGTGGCAACCCGGAATGAGGTGACCGGTTTACCATCGGGGGTAAAACGCATTTCAGGCTCACCGCCGACGCTACCAATAATCATCACCATGTTCAGACTCATGGCCTAACCGTCTTCCCTACAGGGAACTTGCCTTCGCCAGCTACTCCAAGTACCTGATGAGTCGGCGGAATAAGAACTTTCCTTCTTTCCTGCTTGCTTCTCTTGCCGCTACCTAGCTCTTGCCAATAAGGAACAGCTTAGTGCCGCATACCGGGCAGACACCCTGGGTCGCCTGCTTACCATTCTTCAGGGTAACCGCCTTGGCATCCTTTATTTCTCTCTTGGTCCGACACTTCACGCAATATGCCTGCATTTGGGTCCTCTCTGGATGTGATTCTCAAAATAGGATAGCAGAGATGTGGCGAAGCGTCAACTTGGGCGGCCAGACGGGGCACCGGCTGCTCCGTCGGATGTGACAATAGTCTGAGTGGTGATATAGTGTTGTTACCAGGGTGGTGGAGCACGGGCCCAAGTACCAGATTAGAGATTGAAAAAGCCTGGTGCGTCAGGGCGTAGCCCTTAAGGCTCAACAATCCCGTCCGCGGGAGCGCCAATCTCCTTGTGCCAGATCCACCCCAGCGCCACTCTATAAAGCGCCAGCGAAGATTATGTGGCTATGTGAAAAGCCAGTTGGAAAGTTCTTAATATCGTTCACTTAGCTCCAGCTGTGGGGACTCGAACCGGTACATGAAGGTAATGATATTACCGTAGATACTTACTTTAATTCCCGAGTAATCATCCATCATTCATTGCATTTTGTTCCTAGCATTTGACGACTGCCACCTGATGTAATATACTCATGTACAGTGGCCTGAGAGCGAAGCCAATAACTGCTGTAAGTTCGGTATGAGCTGCTTCTTCTCGAAGAAAAGTTCGGAATGCTTCCAATGCGGGCTACCAATGGTAATAACATTACCATCTTCTCACAGTTTAGGAAATATCGTTACCTTGTAAACCAGTTTTCTCCCCAACGTACTGCTTGGTCTACGTCATTTGGTTTTACTTATTGGCCGCCTCCCTATCTGGTGACTTGCGCCACCCTTATATAATGGCGCGTTTCTGGTCAGTCGGGAGCCCCCTTTCTGCAAATTATTCGTAAGGCTTTAGTCCTAGATGACTTACTCAGTGTCTTGATACTATCATCGGAGTATGCTATAACTGTGATGACACTCAGATAAAGGAGATGCGCATGAAAGCTGCT
>JAZDPB010000138.1:0-5866 GCA_043797985.1 Chloroflexota bacterium | reverse complement strand
AACCGCTCTTTGGCATTGTTATCGTGTATTTCTTCTAGGATGGTGACTTAAAGTGTTACTACCATATGCGAATTTACTAGCTGACTGTTTACAACTCTTTTCTATCAATCGAAACCTAGTCATCAAGCGGACCTAGAGTCGAGTTCTTCTTTGTTGGAACTTGCAATGATTTGGCTGGTGCAGAACGTTAAATTTCCTGTCTTTTTGTGCAGCCCTATATACCTTGGAAGTGCCTAACTCCCGCTTAACTTTAACGTGGCCTCTATTTTCGCCTGTTACAATAATTTTACGAGTGGAGTATAATGAAGAGGAATATAAAATATTTTCCGAAAAAATATAATTCGGAATGTCTGGTTTTGTACCAGTAACAATATTAAAAGAATAAGAACAAGAAAAGGTGATCCTATGAAAGACTTCAAAGAAGTAGTGAAACTTAGAAAAATTCCTGCAACATTCCTGTTTCATTGTACAATATGCAATTTTGAAATAAGTGAATATGACTGGCATTTGGGATTAATTAAAATGAATAACCACATTGTGTCAAAACACCCAACGGAAGCACAGTCGTTAGATACGGAAGACTTATACTCAAGAAAGTCGACAATAAGACTGGATAGCTTTTGAGAACTGACCGTGTGGAATTTGCGGAAATGCCGTCACCCATAAAGTCGTGAGTAACTTTTTGATGAAAGGTTCAATGGTTCGGTTTTTTCAAAGGGGTGGAGGAATCACAGTTCGAAATGCTAAATGAAAATTACTTATCCTCCCACTATGGGGGGGGCGAAGGTTATAGTATCACCATCGCTTAGCTTGGTCTCTAGCCCGTTTGCCAACTCCAAATTTCGACCGTTGAAGAAGATACTCACAGTGTCAGTTAGTTTTTGGGCCTTAACATCGAAAACAACCTGTCCGAAGGGCTTGTATTTAGTGGCAAGTCGGTTGAGGATGTCCCTGACTGTATTGTCCTCCTCGATTTCCTGATCAAGGGTGACCTTGTAGCTTGTTTCCTCAATACCCAATTTCTCCGTTAGCCATGAGAGAATCTCCAGGCGCACAGTACTCATAATTTGCTCAGACCCTTTCTGAGGCTTTGTCTCTGCCCACCTCAGTTTAGTAATTATCTATCATCCCACTCGATGCTGAAAGATTGCCATTTTCCTACTTTGGTAAGCCCCGCCATATATGATTTGAAGATATTTAACCTATCGCGTCCATAGGCTCAAGTACCGGAATAACGAAGTCAAGTCCGAGCCGCTCCAGTCCCTCTCTAGGTGGCAACCCTTCCTCGGTCAGCCTCAGCGTATCCACATAGTAGTTCTTTTTCGCCGCCTCCCACTCAGCATGTTCCCAGACCCAGGTGGTACCATATTTATCGGTAATGGGTTCATCAAAGGCCCGTGGTGGCAGGTAATCATCTTTTGAGGGGTGGTATCCTTCTCTCAGGCTAATGCACCTGTTGAAGTAATAATTCCTCAGCGTTATGTCCTTGATATCGTCTACGGTCAGATTCCATCCGCAAACAGCACCCAGGAACAGCCTGATAGCTTCCTCCTGAGAGCCCCATATATCGATAAATGGTGGCAGGGCAAACATGCAAACAGTTGCTGCCTCCTGCAACGCATTACTTAATCCGAAACCCATGCGGGCTCCGTTATGGCTTGTGCCGTAAAAGAGGCCATAGCCAACATGTTTATTCCGCACATCATATGTTGGAGCGGCACATCCGTGAACCTCAAAGGCGTACCACTTGGATTCCTCTCCGAAGACTTTATAGGCACGCCGGAACCCTTCAGCCAGAGCGGCAGGCACCCGGCCTTCCTTGTAGGCAATCTTCAGCAGCAGCTCACAAGTTGCCTCTACGTTGCCCCACTGCAGGTCAATTCCACCGAGGTCCTCCCTGGTAAGGATACCGTGCTCGTAGAGGTCCATGGTCCAGGCTACAATTCCTCCCAGCTCTTCACCATCCATCCCGAGTTCATCTTCCAGTGCACTAATCTCAAGCACTTCTTCGTAGCCCAGCATTATGTTGCCAACCAGGCCTCCAACGTTGTCGTGCCTTATCTCGCCACCGAAGGTACCCCTCTTGTTGTTCTGGAAGAAGGGGACGAAGCAAGCCGTGGAGCATCCCGGGCATCCGTCCGTCCAGGTGTAGTACTTTAGATAGTGCTCCAGGTGATTAGTTTTCTCAGCAATCTCGTGATAGCCAAAGTGGTTGTTCTTGATCCCTTCGGCGGCATTGCGCAGTAATGTGGGTGGCGCTTCGGTAGCGCCGAAGCGCATTCGAGAAAGCTTACGTAACGCTGTTTTCCGGCTGGTGTAATAGGTTTTAAATAGCTCCCAAACCCTTCCGTGGTCTGCATAAAGGGGGCCTTTAGTTCCTTTTACCGCAATGGCTTTAAGGTTCTTGGATCCCATTACCGCACCACACCCCCACTTGGAGGCGCTGTGGACGAACTCCGTGGTCGCATTGGCATACCTCACCAGGTTCTCGCCGGCAGGGCCTATGCAGAGCACACCAAACATCTCGCCAGTCTGTTGATTCAAGCGGTCTCTCAATGAAACCTCAGTCTCCTGCTTCCACTTGCCCCACAGGTCCGAAGCATCCCTAATCTCCACCTTGTCATTATAGACGTAAAGGTAGACCGGTTTCTTTGCCTTTCCCTTGATTAGTATGCCAGCATTATAATGTGCGTTTACTATCTCATCGCCGATGTAGCCGGAAACGGTGCTTCTTCCAGCCCAGCCGGTCAGTGGAGATTTGAAACTCAAGACTGTTTTCGTTCCAATGAGGCCCGTTAATGGCCCCACACCGATGTGAAGAATATTTGCTGGACTGAGAGCATCTGCTCCTTGAGGTACCAGGTCCCACATCAGCCTGTTGGCTAGTCCTCTGGCACCCAGATACTTTTTGACGTCTTCGGTAACATCTATAACCCGGCTGGTCTCACCGGTCAAATCTACTTCAAGCATACTAAATTTGATTTCAGCCATCTATACTACCTCCATCCTGGGTAACCCATACTATCTTTAGGCAGGGGGTACAACCTCTTGGCGATTAGTTCAGCCTTTTCATCCGCGTGCTTCCTTAACAGGTCTTGCACCGCGTAGCCAAAACGGGCATCTTCGCTTTTTGAGAAGTAAAGGGCACCATAGGGACATGCATTGATACACTTGGGGTCCCTGTTACCCTTGTTTGCGGTATCGCAAAGGTCACAGACGAAAGGCTTGGGGGACACTGAGGGATAGATTCTTACAGCGTTGGCTGAACATGCCGCCCGACATTGCATGCACTTCTCACCCAGGCACCTTTCTTTGTCAATCACCATATGAAGCGAATCATTATCAAAGTAGATTACCGGTGGTGTTACCGGGCAAGCCTTTTCACACTCCCTCTCTTCCTCCGCGCATTGAAGGCACGTCACCTGGACTGCTTTGGGTAGGGGTAGGAGGTATTTTCGGACTTGTATTCTAGAAAGTTCCTTGTTGATTACTCCAAAGTGTTCCATAGAGCAGGCCATCTGGCAGATTCCACAGCCCACACATTTCATTTCGATGCATTCTATGAAGGCAGTCCCTTTGGGATAAGGATAATTCTCCTGACCCCAGCCCTTTGCCTTCGGTTCCACTGTATATTCCGATGATATTCCCCTGGCTTCTTTCTCCTCTTCCTCTTCCATAATCAAAACCTCCTTGTGTGGCGAATAGCCTCTTCAAGTATGCCGATGTTATTGGTTGGTATTTCCCATTTTAACGAGCGACTTGTCCGTAATAAGTGTTTCCTTTTCCACACTCAACATTTTGACAGAATGTTACTTTAGCCACTCGCTAGCACCACTTCTCCCTCAAAGTACTTTACTTGAATCCCCGACCGTTGGGTCGGGGAAGTTTATCAAAATATCAAAAATGTGGACTTTGCTTTGCTACGCTGACGATTAACTTTATGAACCGAACCAGTGCCCCAACTCCCAACCCAACTGCGATGATGATTAGAACAATGGTTACCAATACTGGAACAATATAGACGGCGGTGGCATTGGGAATCACACTGAAATCAAAGGGGAATATGGATACTAGGTTCGCAACCACGACAACGCCGATCACGGCGAGGATAATATTGATGATCTCCCGCAGCCAGTATCTATCATAAGTGATCAATATAATGTTAGCGGCTATGGATATGACTAATGCTGTAACCAGAATCGGAAGCCAGGCAAAGTAATCGCTGGTGAGCATTGATAGTCTGGTGACGCTCCCGTCTGGTTCGGCATGGTACCAGGCTATATACTGGTGGAAGAAGGAGAAGAATATAAGCAAAACTACATTCCAGAAAATTGAAGCGCTATAACCGGCAACTCTGCCGGCTCTGGTGCGTGCGAGATAGTCCTCCACTCGCTTTCCAAACTCTTCCATCTTTTCTGATATTGCCGGAGAGGGTGCCTCTCGAGACTCAGGTGGTTTTGGAACTTCGTCGGGAATTGTAGACTTAGCTGTCTTTTGTTCCTCACCTGCTTCATGTTTTTCACCACGCCAGGTAACTGGCAGTATTCCTTCAGCCACATGACCTGCCACCGGAACTTTATACAGTTCACGTTGGTAAGCCTTGACCATCAGAAGTATCCACAGAATGAAAAACAGGATGCCGATAACGGCGCTGAAGAATCCGCCGACTAAAGGTATCCAGTTTAGAAGAGCACTCGCGACAGTCAGCGCGCCAAAGGTGACTATCGACTGAAGGGCATGGAAGCGAACGAATTTGTTCTCTTGCTCAATTACAAGAAAGACAATACCAGTAATCCAGACACCCAGGTAACAAAGTAATCCGGCAATATTTGGCTCCAGACCAGTTGTTGAACCACCTGCAGTCATCCACTGTTTCTGCACAGCGTCAATTCGCGCCTTCTCCTCCTCGTAGATTTTACGCCTTTCTTCCGGTGATAGTTGCATAGCTACCTCACTCTTTCGAGGAATATTATAGCAGAAGCAAGGGAGGGGGAAAAGGAATCCCTTTGTCCTCGAAGTACTAAAACGCTATTTTTAATCGAGAATGAAAGCAGTACAACTCCTGTTATATACCCCTCCCCAGTATGCCATAGATGAAGTAGCTATCGATATCTCACAATAGCTCAATATTTCTATTAAATACAGAACTTGACAAACTATAATACCATATACTAGTATATAGTATATGACTAAGATCCAGGAGGCATTTACATGGCGAATACAAAAGATGTTGCAGGGCACTACCACTATACAAAAGAGAAAGAGGCACTAATGACCAGAATGAGAAGAATAGAGGGGCAAGCCAAAGGCATTGAAAAGATGATTGAAGAGAACCGTTATTGCATTGATATCGTTCAGCAGATAAATGCACTGTCTTCTGCTGCTGATGAGGTAGGCTTAATTGTACTCAAAAATCATATTGAGGGTTGCGTCACTGATGCGATTCGGGAACAGCGTGGTGATGATTATATTAAGGAACTCATGGCTACAATTCGTAAGGCAATGAAGCGCTAGTCATGTTAGGAGGAAAGGAGGTCATAAGAATGAGTGGAACAGATATAAAAACGAGAAAAACAAGCCTTCCCATTACCGGCATGACCTGTGCCAGTTGTGCCGTCACAATTGAGAAAGCACTCTCCGAAAAGACAGGAGTAAACCAGGCCAATGTGAACCTTGCCAGCGAAAAGGCGTCCGTAGAATATGACCCCAACAAGGTAAATATAAGGACCCTCATAAATACTGTATCAGATACAGGTTACAGCGTAGCTACCGAAAAAACCATCTTCGCCATAGGTGGTATGACCTGCGCTTCGTGTGCCTCGAATATAGAGAAAGCTCTCCTTGGAGTTCCGGGAGTTGTCTCTGC
>JAZDPB010000082.1:0-3544 GCA_043797985.1 Chloroflexota bacterium | reverse complement strand
ATAAAGGCACCTAGGGAGAGGAAAGGTCCATAGGGTATACCTTCCTTCCGCCCCTTTAGGCGAAGCAAGAGCAAGACACCTGCGACCAAACCTCCGCTGAGAAAGGAAGTCGCCATGGCCACCAATACCAGTGGAAAGCCTGTTGCCAGCCCCACCAGTCCAGCCATCTTCACATCGCCCCAGCCCATACCCCCTCTGTAGAGTAGAGCGATAAGGAGAAAAAGGACAGCGAAAATCCCACCACCAGTGAGTGAGCTTAGGAAATTATGTAGCATAGTGGTTTCCCAAAGAAGCGTTCTAGACAAGCCAAGGCTTGACCAGAAAGGAGAAAGAACAAGGCTTATCCCAATCGCCGGATAGGTAATGTTATTAAGGATGAGACCGTGCTCCAGGTCAATAACCACCAGGACAAGGAAGAGGCAGGTGTAGAATGCCAGCACCAGAAATTCAATGCTGAGACCGTAGCTGAAGGACAGCAGGGCGAAAAGAAGTCCGGCTCCCACTTCTAGAACGAGAATGCGACGCGGGATTCTAGCCCCGCAATAACGGCATCTCCCCCTAAGCCAGAGGTAACTCACGATTGGGATGAGCTCAAAGATTCCGAGCTTCTTGCCACAGGCGGCGCAATGCGAAGGCGGTCTCACGATGGATTGTCCCTGGGGCAGGCGGTCAATACAGACATTCAGAAAACTTCCAAAGAAAATGCCTAGAATGAAACCGACGACGGGAGTCCACATACCTATAACTCCTTTAGCATAAGGCCAATATTGACGGCAAACTCAGCTTTAAGGAAATCTTGAGGGTAAAGAACGGGTGGCATGAACTCAGAGACTGGACGTTCCAAGGTCGTCTCAACCGCCGAGACAATATTGGGAGCAGCAACAATGGCCGAGCCGAAAAGGTAGACAGGTATATCGGGGGATACCGGGTCATCCGGGTAACTCTCGTTGTGGAAGGATATGATGCTGTCCAGGGCACCCGTGGCCAGTGTTGTAAGTGACTCGGGTTCCTGAGGTCTCTCTCCCCAAAATGTACTGCGTGTAGCCCCTGGTATACCATCTTTCAATATAATAGAGTCAAGGCTGTTTGGCTCTACTGCAACAATGACGGCTTGGGATTGATTCACCGCTCGGCTTAGAGCAAAGGTGGTCGTTTCAATGTTATCTGGTTGGAGTCCAGCCAGCTTAAACGTTTCAATAAGGGTAATGACTGGTTCTCTAGGTACAGAGATAATGAAGAAACGTGGTCGCCCTCCTGCGCTTGCTAATGGCTTCCAGTGTAAGATACTGTTCTCAGCAGAATAGCCAAAGTCCCGTCTTGCCTGTTGGGGGATGGCTACGTCAGGACGAACTTCTGGCAGGTTGGGAAGCTCCAGAGTTCGGCAAACCGAGTGAAATGCAGGAATAGAAGCGAGCACTCGGTGTCGCTGGCTAAACTCCTTCTTGTTTACTGCCGTTCTAATTACGCTAGCTAATCCTTGTCGGTTGGCCACAAATCCACCCTTAAAGAACCTGGGGTTAATCGGCGTAATCGACCAGGCCAACACCCGCTCCCCTCGGCTGGCCAGGAGCTTTAAGCTCATACCCTCTATGGATAAGGTCAGTAGGCTACGCGCCAATTCTTCCCCCCCACTTGAAGTCCTGCCTCAGTCTTTGATCAATATTTCCCATATATCAGCCCTCGCTGTAGTAGATGAGCAGTTCGAAGTCCATCTGCCACATGTTCCTTTCTTCCTTAACCCCACTGATTTCGATCCCCTGTATTGCAGCAGCTTTGGAAACCTCGGTCAAAGATTCAATGAAACCAATCAAGCCGTCCGTCTCAGCCCTAACCACAAGGCTATGCTTTATGCCAGGATATGTCTTCGCTGCAAGAGTGATAGATGCGTAGCTGGTATCCCACCAAGTGATGGTAACCTTGTTTTCCTGGGCATATAGTAGGACTTTATCGGTAATAGCTACGGCTTCTGCCTTAGCGGGTAAAGGGCTTGTGATGGGAGTCGAACGAAGCTGCTCCAAGCGCTGGCGGAGGCTCTCCAGAGTAGCCTCTCTGTCTGTTCCGCTCAGGCCTACCTCAACTGTCTGACTGCGAAGTTCAAGCCTTGACTTCTCCTGTTCAGCATTTGCGTTTGCCTGTGAGGTGATATAAGTTACAGCTGTCACTGCCACCACTGCTATAATCAGTATGGCATCCACCAATGAAAGCTTGCGGAGCTTAGCCATCATCTCCCCCCTCCTGCAATCTCAACAGATAGGGAAAAGGAGATGGAGCCGTCGCTTACCCTAGAATTGAAAGAGACGATTTGAGAAATTGCCGGGGAACCCAGAAGTGTACTCCGATACTGAAGAAGCGAAGCGTAATTGGAGGCAGTACCATTGGCATTTATCAGCCCTGCTTCTTGCTTGAGCGAGGACAACTCTACTCCTTCGGGCTTAGACTTAAGGAAGGCAGACAAAATTTGCGGCCAATCAGCCTGTCCCATTGTCAGTGTTTCCCAGTCATCCTGCAAAGCTTGGCGCTCCTTCTTTAGTTCCTTTTCAGCATTGACTGTGGCTACCTTATCTTCTGTGTGTTGTATCTGCAGCTGAGCAGAGGCAATATCTGCCTCAAGGCTAGACTTCTCTTGATAGAGGTTCCAGATAGCAAATAGCTCAGCAGCTACTATTGCGATAACTAACAGGCGAAGCAGGAAACGACGTGAGAAGATGGCGGGTTTCTGGTATTCTGGTGGTACCAAATTAAAGTTTGGTACCTGGCGATAGAGCCTCCTCAGTTGCGTTTCCGTCTCGTTAGTCTGTGATTTCAATTTCGTTTCACCTATTTGATCTGAGGGAGGATAGAGTATATGGCTGACACTATCGCTACACCGGCAAAGCCGACTACCGCTCCTACCACTATGATTAACGTAGGCTCAATCATTTCAGTTAATCTGGCGGTAGCTCTATCTGTTTCCTGCTCGTAGAAGTTAGACAAACCCTCCAAATTCGTCTTAAGAGCACCAGTTTCCTCGCCGATGCCCACTATCTGGGAGAAGAGACGCGGAAATATTCGCTGCTTTGAGATGGCCAGCTGAAGGCTGCTCCCAATTGACACCTGTCGATAAACTTCGGACATTCCCTCTCGAAAAACGCTGTTGTTGGCGGTACTAATACTGAGTCTTACCGCCTCAGCCGTAGGTATTCCGCCTCTCAGTAGCGTGGTAAGGTTTGAACATATCCGTGCCATTTGGCTCTGCTGTACTGTTTTTCCAACTAACGGGACCTTGAGGAGAAGACTATCCCATCTTTTTTTGCCTCGTTCCGTACGGACGTATAGCCAGCCTAGCACGGCTAGGACGATAATAATGAGCAAGACATACTTGCCATAGGCTTGACTAAAGCTGCCAATATTGACTAGCAATCGAGTGGCGAAGGGCATCTCAGCCTTGTATTCTACCAAGAGTCCGGTTATTGCCGGCACGGCAACGGTAACAAGTATAAACATTCCTATCAGACCCACAGTAAGCACAATGCTAGGATAGGTAAGTGCTTTCCTGATTTTTCCC
>JAZDPB010000072.1:0-2606 GCA_043797985.1 Chloroflexota bacterium | reverse complement strand
CCTGGGGGCAAGAACCTGATCGTGGTGCGAACTCCCGGTAAGGACAAATAATAACATAAATACAAGTTAACAATAAGTCATCAAGTTGAATCAGAAGAACTAGCTTTATTATCACCCCTCCCCTAGAGAATCGGAGGGAGGGAAAAAGTAAAAAGAAAAGCCTCCCCGTTTGGGAGGCTTTATAGTAGCCAAAGCGATGTTCCCTTCACTTAAGGTGGTCTAATTCTTGATAGTTTCTTGACCTCTTGAACCAATTTCTTGACACCTCTTTGAGTTTCATTGGGTTAACGTGAATGAAGATAGTGCCTTTGTGAATGGCGTTTTCTAACTAAAGAAACGAGCTATTACTCAAAGGCTAATCGAATAGACTATCACGCCTACAGCAGCATAGTCTGCTGGTCGGAATAATTAATACATGCAAAATGGTTTTCAACCTAAGCCTGGTGATAGAATCTTTCGTCCCCGCCGTCTTATCAGTCGTCGCCTAAAGAGGGTTCTCGGAGTAGCCGGTCTATTCAGCGCAGGTTATGGAGATGTTGGCTCCTCCATCTACTATGCCCTTGGCATTGTGGCTGTGGCAGCTCTGGGGGCAACCCCCATCGCTCTTGGCGTCGCGGGTATAATCTATATCTTTAACGCCCTTACGTATTCTGAAGGCAGCGCGATGCTGCCGGAAGCTGGCGGCTCAGCCAGCTTTGGCCGCCATGCCTACAACGATCTGGTCGGGTTTATATCCGGATGGGCGTTAATGCTGAGCTACATTGCTACCATGGCTATCTCAGCCTATACAATACCACCCTACCTTGCCTACTTCTGGCCAGCGCTTGGTGATCCGGTTATTGGGACTGCTGTCTCCATGGGAATCATCATTTTCCTGATGATCATCAATGTGATTGGCGTAAGAGAGTCCTCGCGGGTGAATATCGTATTCATTGGGCTGGATATAACCACCCAACTTACACTGGTCTTACTAGGAGCCCTGCTTATTCTGGGTCCGAATCCGGGGGTTTTATTTGAGCACATGTTCGGTGCGGGAAACTGGCCAACTACACAGAACCTGGTCTTTGGTATTGCTATCGCTGCCTTGTGTTTTACCGGTGTGGAAACAGTGTCACAGCTGGCCGAGGAAACGCGCCAACCACAAAAGAGAGTGCCCAGAGCATACATCCTGATGATAGTGACTGTTATTGTTCTTTTTGCCGGTATTTCACTGGTCGCCTTATCCGCGATGACACCTCAGGTACTGGGTGACCCTGTAGGTGGGTGGGCAAGAGATCCGGTGGCTGGCATTGCTGCCAACCTCCCCTCGGAGACTCTGCAATCTATATTTGCACCTCTCGTGGCTCTTCTAGCAGCCAGTATCCTGCTTACCGCCTCCAATGCCGGCCTCATGGGCATCTCGCGCCTTAGCTTTAACATGGCTTCGCACAACCAGTTGCCGGCGGTCTTCGGGCGTATACACCAGCGCTTCCGAACACCTCACTGGGCAATCATTTTCTTTTCTATTCTATCGTTTGTTATGCTGGCTCCGGGATTCTTTAACCCTACCTTCTTTACTGACCTCGGGGCGCTTTATGTCTTCGGCTCTCTGCTCTGTTTTGCTATGGCACACCTGGCTATTCTCGGACTTCGGATAAGATTCCCTGAAATGCCCAGACCATTTAAACTTCGCCTTAACGTAAAATTCAAAGGGAAAGAGCTACCATTAACTGCGATAATCGGCCTGATTGCGACAACGACAATATGGCTGGTTGTTATAGTCACGCAACCTTACAGTCGTTGGGCAGGTATTATCTGGATGGTTATCGGACTCGTTTTATTTTACATCTATCGTCGCAGGAATGGCATGTCCTTGCTACATACAGGGAGGAAGCCTGACGACGTGTTCGAGTTAAAGAAAAAACGCTGATCGCCGAGTACAATCTTCAACAAGGCGAATATTACCCTTGTGTCTTTACAATGAGTGCTGGTAATCCAGACTTTCGCACTACAGATTCAGCCACACTACCAAATACTAGCTGCCCCAAGGCGCTGTACCCACGAGTGGCGATGGCAACAAGGTCCACATCGTTTCCTCTGGCATAGGTAATGATGGCTACATCTGGTTTGCGAGCACTTATTATAACACTTTCAACGTCCAATCCTTTTTCACAAAGAGAATTAGTAATGTTATCCAGGTACGTAGCCACTTCATCTTCTTTCGCTGTACTCGGCTTGTCTTCTATCTCAACGAGTTCTGGCTCTCCTGGTAGCGCTCTGCCAGGCACCCTAATCACCCGGAGTAGCACTACCTTACTGTGAAAGTGCAAGGCTTGCTCAATTGCATAAGGCAAAATCTGCTCGGCAAGACTGGAGCCATCAAGACATACTAGAATCTTTTCAAACATTGGACCCTATATACTGGTTAATAAGTTGATATTAGCTTCTTATGGGTCAAGGACGTGTCAAGAAACGCGTTTGAGCTATCAAGAAAGTATCAAGAATGCTAAGTGAAGCTACGCTATTAGGCGATTTTCAGGCGATAGCCGACGCCAGGCTCGGTAATAATCAGTTGCGGACGGGCCGGGTCGGGCTCAATCTTACGACGCAGGTTACTGATATTTACG
>JAZDPB010000034.1:0-29664 GCA_043797985.1 Chloroflexota bacterium | reverse complement strand
TGACAATTTTTCAGGTTGTATGGTAGTTTCTTACTTAAAACCGAGCGAATAGTAGATAAATAGGAGGGGAGAAATGACAACCGCGGTAAAGGAAAAGAAGTCTGCTGTTGGGGTCGCAAAACAAGCGGTAACCAAAAGGGTGGCTGATTTCATTGTTGAGACCAACTATAGTAAGATTCCCAAAGAAGCTATAAAGGCTGCTAAAATCTTTATTACCGATTGTCTGGGCTGTGCCTTAGCCGGTTCTAAAGAGCCTGCACCAGAGATAGTAACCGAATATGTCAAGGAGCTTGGTGGCAAACGCGAGGCTGGGATTATCACCAAGGGTTTCAAAACATCTGCTCCACTGGCAGCGCTTGCCAACGGCACTATGGCTCATGTTCTCGACTTTGATGATGTCGGTGCGTTTGGACACCCCACTGCGCCGCTTCTGCCCACTGTCCTTGCTATCACTGAAAAAGAGAAACTATCGGGTAAGGCACTCCTAGAAGCTTACATCTTAGGATTTGAGGTTGGCTCAAGAATTAACCTAGGACTAGGGCATGGTTATTATGAAGCAGGATGGCATTCCACGATTGTTGCTGGAACCATGGCTGCTGCTGCCGCTGCTGCCAAGCTTATGAAACTCGATTCCATGCAGGTAAGAATGGCACTCGGTATAGCAGCATCTCTATCTTGTGGCTTTAAGCGAAACTTCGGCACGATGACCAAATCTTTCCATGCCGGCACCGCGGCTAAAAACGGAATAATAGCGGCTTCCCTGGCTAAGAAGGGCTTTACCGCAGATGACAGCATACTGGAAGTCCCACAGGGTTACGGCGAAATGTTCAGCAAAGAATTTGACCCGAATAAGATAACTCAGGGACTGGGATCACCCTTCTTTATTACTTCGCCCGGAATATCAATCAAGTTTTACTCTTGTTGTGCAATGATGCACAGAGAAATAGATTCCATGCTTTATCTCAGTCGTCAACACAATATCAAGACTGCCGATGTGGCTGAAATTGAGTGCTACACTACACCAGCCGTTGCCGTTCAGCTATATTACCATCAACCTAAGACCGGCTTGGAAGGCAAGTTCAGCCTGGAGTATGGCATGGCAGTCGCTCTACTTGACCATGACGTGAAACTGGCACAGTTCGAAGATGAAAGGGTGAACCGTCGGGATGTTCAGGAACTTCTCCGTAAGGTAAAGTATGTTTATGCCCAACCAAGAACGGGAGGTCCGGCGGCACGACCAGCTCGAGTAACGGTTAGACTTAAGAACGGCAAAGAGTTCAGTCACGAGGCTCCAAATGCCAAGGGTAGTCCCAATAATCCACTAACTGAAGAGGAATTGGCAGAGAAATTCCGTGACTGTGCTCAGACAGCGCTCTCAGAACAGCAGATTAAGCGCTGTACACAACTGCTATCAAAGCTAGAAACTCTGCCCGACATAAGTCCTTTGATGAATATGGTCACAAAGAGCAGAGATAGCTAACATACCCAGGTAACAACAATAATAAGGAGTTCCGAGGTTAAAATTAGGTTGCAAGAGGTTACAGCTAAGTTACGGAGGTTACATTTAGGTTACAACAATATAGTGGCGAAGGAAGGATAGTATGCAAAGATATGTTCTAAAGCGCATCGGGCAGGGAATACTGGTCGTCTTTGTCGTCAGCATAATTATCTTTATGCTGGCACGCCTAAGCGGAGACCCGGCTGTACTTATGGCGCCGATTGAAGCAAAACCCGAGGATATCGAGCGTATTAGAGAAATACTTGGACTTAACGAGCCCCTTTATGTTCAATACGGGCGCTTCGCTCTCAGCGCACTTAAGGGGGAGTTTGGTATCTCCATGAGGTTAAATAGACCTGCCATGGAAGTTTGGTTGGAACGAATTCCCAATACACTGATGTTGGGAGCAGGGGCTCTACTTTTCGCCTTCACTGTAGGCATAGGCATTGGCCTGGTCTCGGCAATTAAGATGGGCACATGGTTCGACAATTTCGGTAAGGTATTCGCCTTACTGGGGCAGTCTATACCTAGCTTTTGGCTAGCGCTCATGCTTATGCTGCTTTTCGCCGTCCAATTGCGCTGGCTTCCTACCTCCGGGACGGGTGACTGGAGGAATGTCATCATGCCCTCCTTTTCTTTGGGCTGGATATTTTGTGCGGCGCAATGCCGCATAAGCCGGTCGTCTATGCTCGATGTACTCGATAGTGAGTATGTCAAGATGGCAAGGATAAAAGGGGTTCCTGAGTTTTGGGTTATGATGAAACACGCTCTCAAAAATGCCTCGCTTCCCATCATAACCTTGATGGCAATGAATATGATTACTCTGGTTAACGGCACAGTAGTCATAGAGACAATCTTCAACTGGCCCGGAATAGGCAGGCTGGTAATCGATTCCATCTATTCGCGTGACTATACGATGGTACAGACTTGTGTGTTTATTGCCTCAGTCTTCTTCGTTACCATGAATATTCTCATTGACATCATATATGCCTACGTTGACCCGCGAATTAGGTTTCAATAGTAGTTCCATACTAGTAGAGAACGGAGGAATAGGAAATGGCAGTTGTAGCAAGTGCCCGGAGGTTAGACGTAGTATTACTATCATGGTTAGTGAAGATAAAGGGAGCCATGAGGAATGCCCCGTGGTGGGCAGTAACGATTTTGGTTACCTTTTTGATTATGGGAGCATTCGGTACCTGGATCGCGCCGCAGGACCCTATCGAGGCTCACCTTAGTGATGCACTAACTCCTCCTTTCTTCCAACCAGGCGGGAGCATGAAGTACCCGCTGGGGACAGACGCCCTGGGGAGAGATATCCTGAGCCGGCTGATAGTCGGTACTAGCGTCTCACTGAGGGTAGGTTTCGGTGTGGTAGCTGTTACTCAGACTATCGCATGCATGGTCGCTCTTGCCTCAGGCTATATGGGGGGATGGGTAGACCTGCTATTGATGAGAATCGTCGATACTTTCATGGCACTCCCGTTTCTCATGATTGCTCTTGTGTTGGCAGCTGTTCTCGGGCCAAGCCTGGTAAACATCATCATCATCTTTTCCATACTGGGCTGGACTCATTCTGCCAGGGTACAGCGCTCACAAGTATTGGGCTATTCGAAATCAGACTTTGTACGTCTGGCGATTGTTGCCGGCGCCGGCAAGGCGAGAATTATGTTCTTACATATTTTTCCCAACATCCTGAATACGCTGGTGGTTCTAGCCACCCTACAGGTTGCCACAATCATTATTGCTGAAGCGACCTTGAGCTTCCTGGGGTTGGGTGTACCACCGCCCGCTCCGTCCTGGGGTTCGATGCTGGCTGACGGCAGGTCACATATCTATCATGCTTGGTGGCTTTGTGTCTGGCCCGGGGTGGCCATATCTTTCGTAGTATTGAGCTGCAATTTCTTGGGAGACTGGCTAAGAGTTCGCTTAGACCCCAAATTCAGACAGCTATAGGCTTGAAGGGAGAAGATAACTTTGAACAAAGTATTGGAAGTGAAAGACCTTAAAACCTACTTCTTTACTCGGCGTGGTGTGGTGAAAGCTGTTGACGGCGTGAGTTTCGATCTGGGAGAGGGGGAAACGCTGGGCTTAGTCGGCGAGTCCGGTTGTGGCAAGAGCGTAAGCTGTTTTTCCGTTATCGGACTGGTGGATAAACCAGCGGGTCACATTGTGGGCGGGCAGGTCATTTTCGAGGGTGAGGACTTACTGCTCAAAAGCGAAGGTGAGATGTCTCATATCAGAGGTAAGCGGATATCGATGATTCTGCAGGACCCGATGATGTCCCTCAACCCTCTTTACACTATAGGAGACCAGGTAAGTGAGCCGATAAGGATACATCAGAAGGCTGATAAGCGAACTGCCTGGGACAAAGCGAAGGAGATGTTGAAGGCGGTGAAAATTCCTTCGCCAGAGGTAAGGATGAAAGAATTTCCCCACCAGATGAGTGGTGGCATGAGGCAAAGGATTTCGGAGGCTATGGTTCTATCCTGCGAGCCGAGACTCCTCCTTGCCGATGAACCAACAACCTCCTTGGACGTAACCATCCAGGCCGGGTTCCTCAGATTGCTGAAAGAACTTCAGCAGCAGTCCGGATTCTCAATGATAGTCGTGACGCATGATTTTGGTATTGTTGCTAGGGTGTGCGACCGTGTGGCCGTGATGTATGCGGGGAAAATTGTGGAAACTGCTACGACAAGAGATCTATTTAATAACCCCACGCATCCCTACACTGTTGCCCTTATGAAGTCATTACCAAGGATGGATATAAAAGTTGATAAGCTCTACTCTATTGAGGGTCAACCCCCGGAACTACACATTCCAATTATAGGATGTGCCTTCAAAGACCGATGTGCTTCAGTGATGGAAATCTGCAAACAAGAGTATCCACCACAGACGACAATTAGCGACGGGCATTATATGAATTGCTGGCTGGCCAAAAAGAGTAATTGAGAGGGGACAAATAATGAGTGAAATTCTAGTAGAAGCCAAGGACCTTAAAAAACACTTTCCCGTTACCAAGGGCCTCGTCTTTATGAAAATTATCGGGTACATAAAGGCAGTTGATGGCATAAACTTCACCATTAACAAAGGGGAAACTTTCGGTTTGGTTGGGGAGTCAGGGTGTGGCAAGACGACAACGTCAAGACTCATACTACTTTTAGAGTCGATAACCAGTGGCAGTATCCTTTTCGAAGGTGAGGATATCGCCAAGTTTTCCAAGGTCGAGCTTAGAAAGTATCGGACTAAAGTACAGGCTGTTTTTCAGGACCCTATGTCCTCACTCAGCCCCCGAATGCGCGTTGGCCACATCATTGCGGAACCTCTTCTCATGAGCGAGACCTACCCTAAAAAAGAGGTTTATGACAGAGTTAATGAGCTATGCCACATTGCAGCATTAAGGAGTGATGCCGCTCAGTGTTACCCTCACGAATTCAGCGGCGGTCAGCGACAAAGAATAGCGGTCGCCAGAGCCATTGCTCCTAATCCGAGCCTTGTTATTCTGGACGAGCCGGTATCTGCTTTGGACGTATCAGTCCGCGCGCAGATGATGAACCTGCTCCATGATATTCAGCAGAAAATGGGGATTACTTATTTGCTTATCGCTCATGACCTTGCAGTAATCAAACATATGAGTAACAGGATTGGGGTTATGTATCTGGGAAAGTTAGTGGAAGTCGCGGAAAGCGAGGAGCTCTACCGCCATCCCTTCCATCCCTATACTCAGGCGCTTATGTCGGCGGCTCTCCCTTCTCATCCTGATGACAAGCGGGAAGAAATCATTTTACCTGGAGAGGTGCCCACCCCATTTAATCCACCACCAGGCTGCCCATTCCATCCACGTTGCTTGCATGCCAAGCCTGAATGTGCTGATGAGACACCTCCTCTAGCGGAGGTAACCGGGGGTCACCTTGTGGCTTGCCATCTCAATAGGTGAACCTTCCCGGCGTAACGTGCCGCCAGCGATGTGGTAGAAAAGGGTAAGTAGCACACTGGGGTTATATGTGAGCATGCAAGAGTCTTTTTTTCATGGTGAAAGCCCTAACCTTGAAGCAGAGGAAACCTCCCGAGATTACATCTTCCGCTATCCACTCGACCTAGAATCGAAGAAGGACTCCGTCTATCATCATCGCTTAACCGAACTGGTAAGAGCGGTCCTGGAGGATATGCTTAACCTAGTTGTCCCCGTAAACGAGGGCAAAGATGTGAAGATTGATGGTTTCAGATGGTTAATGGACAAAGAACGAGTCCATCAAATATTTGAACCAATTAACAACCATGATGATTACCGAGATTCCATTGATAAGTATCCAGGGCTTTGTTTAGAAACAAGAGATGGTGCCAGTACTTTTCAAAGCGGCCTAAATGCCTCATTCTACGAGCCAAGAATAGACCTGATTAAAAGACTAACAGAATCAATTTTGACGCTGGTCGAATTCGAGCAAAAAGACCAGGTCGTCAAAATTGATGGTTTCAGATTGAAGAGCCTCAAAGACTGGCTGGTGCCCAGTGCCGCCGACCCGGCCGAAGTTTTTGAATACGCCGCAAGCCATTGCACCTGCGACTGCACGTTTTGTTGTAATAAGGGGAACCCTTCTCTTGTAGCTCCTTGCTATAACCTGAAGCGGACAGCCATGGAGGAGCTTAGCGAGATGAGGACGAGAATGAAGTACCTGCGACCTGCGGCTCAAAATGCTTTATTCCCCAGTATTGGTACTATATACGAAGTGTTGGCACATCCTTATATCATGGATATACTTCGCTCGCTTAGAGAAAATAATTCATTGCCATTTAGAATTACTACCAATGGCAACACTCTATCACCTGAGGTAGTTGCCAAATTAGCTGAGCTTAAACCAATTTACTTGTATCTTTCATTGAACAGCTCCTCGCCATCACGCCGCCACAAACTAATGCGAGACCCTAAGCCAGAGATAGCCATCAATTCGCTGTCCCTGCTCAAACAGCACAGGATACCATATGCAGCAGTAATCGTGCCCTGGCCAGTAGATACGATGGAAGAAATGCTAGAAGACCTTTCTTCCACAGCTGCCTACGCAATAGAACATGAACCCCATATTATCCAAGTTAATCTCCCAGGATATTCCAGATATTTTTCATCTTCCGAGATTTTCGACCTCGACAAAGTCTGGCGAGCGATTGTTTCTCGGGTAAGAGAACTGAGAGAAAAACACGATTACCCTATCGTAGTCATGCCACCCCTATATGAAGAGAATATCTACCAGTCACGTAAAAACCTGCCTCAGATAATTGGTTTGATAAAGAACTCTCCCGCCTATTTCGGTGGACTGAAAAGAGGCGATTTAATACTGGAAGTAAACCATATTCGTACCCACAATAGGCCGCAAACTCGAGACCTCCTTTCAATCCTCCGGACAAACGAAGCCAAGGAGACTACTCTCAAGGTGCAAAGGGAAAATGACATCCTCGAAGTAAAGCTAGACCTGACCAGATATTCTTACCCTTATTCTAAAGAATTAGATGACTACTTAGGGGTCATCTTTATGGGTAGCGGCTTAAGGACAAGCTACCTGGAAGACCTGAAAGCAATCATCGATAACCACCAGGCAAAGCGAGTCCTCTTTCTTTCTTCAGAATTAGTAAAGCCCACGTTTGAGCAATGCTTGGCTGAGTCTCACCTCTTTAGCAGCCAGGTCGAAATCGCAGTCAAAGTTCCGAAGAATTTATTCTTCGGTGGTAACATATTCATGGGTGATTTGTTAGTGGTTCAGGATTTGATTGATTGTATAAAAGAGTATATAATGAGCAACGAAAAACCCGACCTGGTGGTAATTACATCATCTCCGTTTAATCTCAGTGGATGGGGGAGGGACCTTACCGGTAGGGTCTATCTCGATGTCGAAAGACAAACAGGGGTGCCGGTGGAGCTTTTACATTGCGCTACAATGTATAACTAGAAAAATACAAACCAGCATCACTTGCTGGCAATCTGATAGAAGTAATTAAGTAACAAGGAGGTAAAGCGATGGGTGAAGACATTGGGAAAATAAAGCAAAAGAGACAGGAATGGGAAGAAAAAGTCTTAAATCCGACCCTGAAGACGTTTGGGATCAAGGAATCTCCCACCAGGTTCTATACCCCTGCTGACACTGAGGGATTCGATTTCCTGACCAAGGTAGGTTTCCCCGGAGCATATCCCTTTACCGCAGGCACTTATGCTACCGAAGCTCCGGATGAAAATCCAAGGACGGGCCGTACACAGGGTGCATTGCTGAGGACAAGCGGCTATTCAGGCTATGGCACCGCCGAAGATACCAGGGATATGTATAAGGACCGTATAAAACGGGGTAATCGAGGAGGACCGAATCTAGCCTTCGACCTCCCGACCCAGTGTGGTTATGACTCTGACAACCCTCTCGTCCGCGGCGACGTGGGCAAGGTCGGGGTAGCCGTCCCTACCTTCAAAGACTTTGAGACAATCTATGAACCTTTCGTCGGAGACCTGGACCTGGATAAAATTATGTCAAACTTTACCATTAATGCCCCGACTAATATAATTTTCGCCATGTATCTCGCCCTGGCAGAAAAGAGGGGCATACCCTGGGAGAAACTGAGGTCACAACCCCAGAACGATATTTTGAAGGAATACATTGCTCGCGGCACCTACATCTGGCCACCGAAGCCGTCAATGAGAATGTTCCGTGATAGTATTGTTTTCTTTACCAAACATTGCCCACGCGTGAACATATGCGGTGTTGGCGGTTATCATATCAGCGAAGCAGGTGCCACACGAGAACAGCGCCTAGCATTTAGCTTTGCTATCATGAACGCCTTTATACAGGAAGGAATCAATGCCGGGTTGGATATCGATACCATTGCCCCACGGATGACGTTTAATGGTCTTGGGGGCAGCACAGAGTTTTTCAAAGAGATAGCCTTCGCCAGGGCAGCCCGAAGGATGTACGCCAAGATAATTAAAGAAAGGTGGGGCGCTAAGAATGAGAGAAGCATGATACTGCGTATCGCTGCTTCTCTCGGACCTTCGACGTATACTACCCAGCGTCCCCTTAATAACCTGATTCGTGGTGTGGTGGGCGGTGTTATGTCAGCGCTTAGCAGCGGACAGGCCCGCGGCGGTACACCCTATGACGAACCCATTAGATTGGGGTGGAGTCTGGAAGGACAGCAATTATCGGCTGATGCCAGTAGAATTATGGCATTCGAATTCGGGTTAAACGATATTAGGGACCCCTTCGCCGGGTCTTACTTTATTGAAAGCCTTACCAACGAGATTGAAGCGGCGGGCTGGAAGGAACTTGCCAAGGTCGATGCCATGGGTGGAGCCGTAACTGCCATTGAGAACGGATATATGTACCGCGAAATTGCCAGAAGCGCTCACGAGCGCCAGAAAAAGATGGAAAAACGTGAAGACCTCCAGGTAGGAGTTAACTGCTTCCTCGGCGAAGACGAGCTTGATGTTCAGGTCAGCAGTATTGTGCCGGTTCCTTATGACCCGATTAGACGGGAACAGGCTGAGGAAAAGCAAATCAAAGCTCTCACTGAGCTTAAGAGAAGCCGGGACAACCGCAAGGTAGCACAGCTACTAAGAGAACTGAAAGAAAAAGCCAAAAAAGAAGACGAGAATCTCATCCCTCATTTTATCGAGTGCGCTAAGGCTTATGTCAGCGTGCAGGAAATGTGCGACGTTCTCCGAGAAGTATGGGGTGAATATCAACCAGTATCACTCTAGTATAAGGAGATTAAGCTATGGGTGAAGACACTGAACAAGTAAAGAAAAAGAGACAGGAATGGGAAGAAAAGGTCTTGAAGCCGACCCTAAAGACACTCAGCCTCAATGAACCTCCCACCAAATTCTACACCCCTGCCGATGCTAAGGGGTTCGATTTCCTGACCAAGGTAGGTTTCCCTGGACAATACCCTTATACGGCCGGTACTTATGCTGTAAGGCCTCCGGAACCAGCTCCCAGAACAGGCGTTGCTGAAACTGCTTTCGTGAGGGCAAGTGGCTACTCAGGCTACGGCACTGCCGAAGACACCAGAGACTACTACAAGCAACTACAAAAACGGGGAGGGAGACAAGGACCAAACCTTGCCTTCGACCTGCCGACCCAGTGCGGATATGACTCGGATAACCCCCTCGTCCGCGGCGATGTGGGTAAGGTTGGCGTCGCCGTCTCTACTTTCAAAGACTTCGAGACAATCTATGAAGCTTTTGTCGGAGACCTGGAGCTGGACAGGATTGCCTCAAACTTTACTATTAATGCTCCAGCCAACATCATCATCGCCATGTACCTCGCCCTGGCGGAAAAGAGGGGCATAGCCTGGGAGAAGCTAAGGTCAACGCCCCAGAATGACATATTAAAGGAATTCGTTGCTCGCGGCACCTATATCTTCCCACCGAAGCCATCGATGAGAATGTTCCGTGATAGTCTCACCTTTCTCACCAAACATTGCCCGAACATAAATCTAACCAGTGGTGGCGGTTATCACATCAGGAATGCAGGATGCACGCGAGAGCAAGACCTTGGTTTCAGCATGGCTATCATGTGTGCATACTTGCAGGAAGGAATCAATGCTGGACTGGACATTGATTCCCTCGCCCCAAAGTTTACCTTTAACGCCTTTGGTGGCAGCATGGAGTTCTTTAAGGAGATAGCCTTCTGGCGAGCAGCCCGAAGGATGTGGGCGAAGATAGTGAGAGAAAAGTTCGGCTCTAAGAATCCGCGAAGCTGGCTGTTGCGTTGCCGAGGTGGAGGAGCAAGTGCTGGCAATGTGAGTACCACCGCCCAGCGTCCCCTCAATAACATCGCTCGTGGTGTAATAGGCGGTGTTGCTAATTGTCTTAGTGGTGGCAACGGTGGCGCCGGTGTCCCTTATGACGAGCCACTAGGGCTGGGCTGGAGTCTAGAAGCAATTCAGATACAGACTGATGCCGGCAGAATTATAAGGCACGAAGCTAGACTACTCGATGTTGAAGACCCTCTAGCCGGCTCTTACTTTGTAGAAAGTCTGACTGACGAGGTTGAGGCAGCAGGCTGGAAGGAAATGGAGAAGATAGAAGCCATGGGTGGAGCCGTAGCTGCGGTAGAGAACGGATATATGTACCGTGAAGTAGCCCGGAGCGCTCATGAACAACAAAGAAGGATGGAAACCGGTGAGCAACTGGTAGTGGGGGTTAACTGCTTCCTCGGCGAAGACGAGCTTGAAGTAGAGACGACTCGTCTAGTACCGCACCCCTACGACCCTCTCAAAAGGGAACGGGCTGAGGAAAAGCAAATCCGGGACCTGACCGAGTTTAAGAAGAGCCGGGATAGTCGTTTAATAGCTTCGCTATTAAAGGAACTGAAAGAAAAAGCCAGGAAAGAAGACGAGAATCTTATCCCTCACCTCGTCGAGTGCGCTAAGGCTTATGCCAGCGTGCAGGACATGTGTGATGCCCTTCGAGAAGTCTTTGGTGAATACCAACCCGTATCACTCTAGACAAACACAAGGCGTTTAGAAGCTGCTAATAACACTTTTAAAATAAGGGAGGTTAAACAAATGACAACAGAGAGACCAATCAGAGTTTTGGTAGCTAAGCCAGGCCTGGATGGACATGACCGCGGGGCTAAGGTGGTTGCTCTTGGATTAAGAGACGAAGGGATGGAGGTTATCTACACCGGGTTAAGGCAGACCCCAGACAAAATAGCTTCAGCGGCGCAACAGGAAGACGTGGACGTAGTAGGTTTAAGTAGCCTTGCCGGTGGTCATAAGTATCTTTTCCCCAAGGTAGTCGAGCTACTAAGGGAAAAGGGACTGGGAAATGTTTTGGTCATCGGCGGCGGAAATATTCCGCCTGAAGATATTCCTCTCCTCAAGAAGGAAGGGGTAAGCGAGATTTTCGCCCCGGGGACTTTTATTAAAGATATCGCAGATTGGATTCGTAAGAACATAAACGCTAAGGCATCTCCGGCACCGAAGCGGCAACCGAGGGCTAAACGAGGCTAATTCTCTGACCAAGTTTAGACAAAATAAACCGGCCGTGTTGAGAAGTCGGTTCTGAGGAGCTAAGGGGTAGCAGAAAATAGGTATATTGTTCCGCCTGACTATGCCGACTCCGAAGAGCGTTAAATGTTGATATTGGGAATACCAAGCCAAGTATTCCCGAAGAGGAGTATTATGGAAGTATCTGACAGGGTACTGACTGGCGACATCAGGGTAATAGCCAGGCTAATGACAGACATCGAGAACAAAATGCCCGAGGCTGTAGAAACGCTAGGGAAACTTTATCCCCACACTGGTAAAGCTCACATCGTAGGAATAACGGGGGTGCCGGGAGGCGGTAAGAGCACAGTGATTAATGCGGCCATAGGTAGCCTGAGACGGAGGGGAATGACTGTCGGCGTGGTTGCCGTCGACCCTTCCAGCCCCTTTACCGGCGGGGCTTTACTTGGGGACAGGGTAAGAATGCAAGGGCATAGTACTGACGAGGGAGTATTTGTTAGGAGCTTAGCAACAAGGGGAGGAATCGGTGGCCTATCCCGGGCAGCGCTAAGCATGGTACATGTGCTGGATGCCATGGGGAAGGACATCGTCCTCGTTGAAACCGTAGGCATAGGGCAGTCAGAAATAGAGGTTACCAAAATTACCGACACATCGGTACTTGTCCTGGTGCCCGGCATGGGTGATACCATCCAGCTAATGAAATGCGGTATTCTAGAGGCAGCAGACATTTTTGTAGTAAACAAGGCTCACCAGGATGGTGCCGACCTTCTAAAATATGAACTAGAAGGTATGATGACCGATAAAAACCGACGACCTGTAATCTTGACCGAGGCTTTACTTGGTGAAGGTATTGAAGTCTTAGTCGATAATATCCTTGAACACAAGCAAAAACTAATTTCCAGTGGCGAGCTCGAAAAACGCCGCAGGGCAAGAGCCAGACACGAACTCATGTCGGCGGTTGAAAGCTCAATCAGCAACTTCTGCGAGGTCGAACTGGACGAAGACCTGGAGAGACTGACCGATGCTCTGGTGCAAGGAAAGACTAACCCTATCTCAGCCGCTCAGGAAATGATTAACAGCGTCATTAAACGCACAAAGGTGACTGCAAAGTAAAACAATCACGGTCGGCAAAATTATCACGAACCAATTTAAAAGGGGACTCTCGGTGAGAGCCCCCTTTTAATTCTGATGCTAGACCTCTTAAGAGTCTTGCCGGGATTCCTTTAAGATAACCTACAAGGGAATGTTCCCATGCCTTTTCGGATATCTCTCTATTTTCAGCAGCCGAAGCAGGCTTAATTCTTTTATTAATCGCTGTCTTGTCTCTCTCGGTTCGATAATATCGGAGGTGTTGGTGCTCGTCGCTGCCCCCTGGAAGGGATTAGCCATTCTCTCGCGGTAGTCTTTAATGAGTTTTTCCCTCAGTTCCTGTGGGTTAGCTGCCTCAGCAAGCTGCTTGGTATAGAAAAGGTCGACCGTTTGTTCCGCTCCCATTACCCCTGATTCATGTATCGGCCAAGAAAAATTAACATGGTATCCCAATCCAGGGGTCACACCCATACCCAGGTTCCCGCCGCCATAAGTCTTGCGGATAAGTACATCAATTCTAGGAACAGTATGCTCAGAAAGAGCATAAAGCACCTTGGCTCCGTGGCGGATTATCCCGGAGTGTTCCTGGAACGAACCCGGCATGTAGGCTGGAGTATCGACGAGAAAGACGAGTGGTACGTTGAAACAATCGCAGGTTCTCATGAATCTGGCTTGCTTGTCAGAACTATCTACCGTTAAGCTTCCAGCACGCACCATCGGATTATTGGCTACGATACCCACTGGATAACCATCCAAGCGCAGGTAGCCAACTATCATCTCGCCAGCAAACTCAGCGTGCACTTCCAGGAAATCACCGTTATCGGCTATGCTTTTTACTATTCGGTGCATATCGAAAGGCTTATTCGGGTCGGACGGTACTATTTCACCTAAGTCGTCACACATGCGGTCGGGGTCGTCGGTTGGTTCTTTCCGGGGTGGGCTTTCTCTGCAGTTCGAAGGTAAGAAAGAAAGTAGTCTTTTAATTGTCTCAAGACAATCATCCTCGGTCTTCGACCTGAAGTGAGCTACTCCCGACTTCTGAGCATGTACTCTAGCACCGCCTAGCTGCTCCATGGTAAGGTCTTCCGACATTACCGACTTAACGATGCGCGGTCCAGTAATGAACATATGGCTCGTCTGGTCGACCATCAAGATGAAATCGTGTAGTGCCGGTGAATAGACGGCAATCCCGGCACAGGAGCCCAAGACTGCTCCTATTTGAGGAACGACCCCCGATGCCTGGGTATTAATAAAAAAGATAGAGCTGCCGCCTTTCTCGCCCATCTGCCTTGCTTCTCCAGGCTCGGGTTTCTTCTGCTCCGTCACCCTTACTGTCCGGGCACCGGCAGAATCATGAAGCCCGATAAGGGGTACTCCCATATTGAGCGCATTTTCCACGGCATTATACATCTTGTTGCCGTGCAGTGCTCCTATCGAGCCACCCATGACGGTCGGGTCTTGAGAATAAATACATACCCTTCGTCCATCTATCGTTCCGTGGCCCTCAACACACCCATCAGCCCCAGCCGCACCACCGGCTAACAGGTTGTGCTCAACAAAACTACCCGGGTCCAAAAGACGGTCTACTCTGTCACGACCACTAGTCTTTCCTTTTGCCCTCTGCTCAGCCAGTTTTTCTTCACCACCACCCAAGAGAGCGACTCGCTTGAGCTCACGGAGTTGCTCTATTCTTTTTGTCATAAACTCGTCCATCTATCCGGTCCCTCCTAATTTCAATGATGCCCCTACTCTATCACAATGCCCAAAAGGGGTCAAGCAAACTCAAATGTCATTGCGAGTCCCGATGAAATCGGGACGTGGCAATCTCGTTATTATCAAGATTAAGATTGTTCCGCTTAGTTCGTAATGACGGAGGTCAACAACTAAAATGCAAATGGTGTCCTACGAAGAGGTTAAGCGATAAAACCTTAGCAAGCTATGGGACAACTGGTTCCACGAGGTTGACCGGACAGCCGGGAGTTAGACCAGACTCTGCTATCTGGAGCAGCACCTGCTTACCCGATTCTGACAAGCCGAAGGTATCCAAGTCCTTCTTAAGAGTCTCCATATCACCATACCCGCCGACATACCCGTTCAAATGGGCGATGGCAGTAGAGTCCCGAAAATCTGCCGGATTTGGATAAAAGGAGATGCAATGGAAGCGGTCGCAGCTCCAACGACGCCCATTAGTCCTGGAGAAACTGACATCACTTTAACCGTTCAAGTAACCTACACTATTTTGAATTGAAAAGTAGCCTATACAGTAGGGATAGAAGGGCGTTCTAATTAAGAATAAACGCCGAGGGGAAATCATAATCCGCTCATTTCGTCACGATGGTGCTTTTTAGCAGGACACCGTTAGCCCAGTAGAGACCTGTTACACCAGAAGGCAGCAGGTCATAGGTAAAACCATCGCTATAGGTAAGATGCTCGATTGCTACCACCACCGCTCCACTTAGAGCATCGCCTACCTGGTAGTCGCTAAGTGCTCTCCCCTCGGCTGTAGGGTGGCGTGAAGAGACAATTACAAAACGTCCGTCACTCAAGGTAACTTTCACCAACTGAACTGAAGAAGACACCAGAACCCTTGTGGTTCTGAGTACTACAGCCGAGACCCGATTGCCCGTACCATCAACGGTCCACACCATCATTCCTTCACTCAGTTGCTCGACAGGAACTTGCCCACCAGGTGTATCTATTAGGGTGCCCTTTGCCAGGCAAATAGGACATGTGTTGAAGCTCGGTTCTCGTTTCACTATCCTTATCTTGCCCGATGAAGTGACCGTCCCTTCGATGCGCTCCCCCTGACCTTCCGTCACACGCAGCGTGAACTGATAGTTATCTCCTGTTGCAGTCATCTCAATCTGGTAAGTTAGTTTTTTGTGTTCACGGTAGATGAGCAGTTTTTCTTCATCAGTATACGCCGATTTGTCGGGCAGACCGAGACGCTGCAGAATCGCTAAGAATTCTGCAGCGTCTGCTCTTATGTCAAGAAACCGTTCCAGTGCGTTCTTCTCTTCCTGTCCCTCCCGTGCCACCGGGTAGAAATCAGGGTCACACCAGAACACGTCATCAAAACTGTCCAGAACGAGGTATTCTAATTCAGACAGTGTATATTCGGTTGCTGGTGGCTCCTCTTTACAGCCAATAGTCATACCAATAGCCACGAGCAACATGGCGCAGACTATAACAAAGCTCCTGTTCATATTCTTCCGCTTCCCTTGGGACTAACCTCAAAGGTTCACAGGCTCGGGTTCATGACACGCCCGACAAAGAGTATTGTCCCTGTCTCGATATCCTGGATAAGGTAGATAAATGGACGGTCAATCTTTACCTCGATTGGCTCCGCCGGTGCGGATGTCGTCCCTACGATTACCGCTGTTGCCGCTGCTGCCTCGGTACCTGCCTCATCTACGGAAACAAACGCTTTATGTATTACGTCCTGTATGTACAGGTCTCGCTGGCCGTCCATACCGGAAAAATCGGCAATATCAGGCATGAAAGCATCCTTCATACCCATGGCAGCCAGAGTTTGCTTTAATCCGAAGCTGGAGTCGTATTCGAATTTTGGCATTGACAGAGCGATTTCCCGGTAGCCTATCTTCTGTATAATGCTATCCACCAGTTGCCCGCTTAACGATGACTCGACCTCAGCAAGTTTACCCTGCTCAGGCAGCAGAATAACCATTGATAGTTCTCCACCATCGTAGGGTAGCTCCAGCACCTGGTAGCCGTTCCCTACTGCATAACCGAACGACTCCGTTTGTCTCATCAGGGGAACGGTTACCTTGTCACCGTTAAGAAGATAAAAGTCACCTTCAGAAGTGGCACCTTCATTAAAAGGATTGAGCCAGGCGGCGTTAAAATAGATAGCATTGGTCAGGACAAGGCGGGTCAGCTCATCGATAGCGCCCTTCGGAATCAGGTCCTTAATCCTCTCCTCCGTCTGTTCACTGACCCAATCATTGATGGTTACGCGAGACTCCTCAGGAGCTTTCATAAAATCGAGAATCCTCAATCCTGCCCCGTAGTTTTGGGCTAACATATCAAGGTATTCAGAGAGAAACTCGAAGTCCTTCTGTCCCCAGATAGCATTAACGATATGCAGGCGGAAACCCTCACCGTCTTTCCCCTGAGCACCTTTCCCGCGGCTTGCCAGCTCAAGGTCGAGACCGTTGAATGCCGTATGCAATCGCTCTTGCGGAAGTGGAAAGTTAAGTACATCACCCATTTGACTCTCGGTATCGCCACGAGCACCAGCATAGGTCATTGCCAGAGCCAAAGAGATGCTGTAGGGCGAGTAGAAAAGGTTGCCATCATCGCTTTTTAGTTTTTGATAAAGGTCGAAGCCGAACTCCGAGTTACCTTTGACCAGCGTTGTTAGGTCGGCTTCATCCACTACTGGTGAGGTTATCCTAGTTTTGTTCGACTGTAATATGCTACCTGTAGCTGCCGGTTGGGTACAGGCGGCGAGCCCGAATACCACAACAGCGATAAGGAAAAAGATTATTGCTTTTTTCATTTGCACTGCCTCCTATGTTTATCTCTCTTGTCATATATATTAACGATATAATCTTATTTTGGTTAGCTTCTTAAGTCGACTCTTTTCTAAAGCACAACCTTAGCAGTCTGATTGATACAACTTCTACCCTGTTGAGATGGCAAGGAGAATCGAGCGGCTTCTTTGACACCAACTATGCCTTCGTCTTACGTATCGGGAGGGCAAAGGAAAAGGTCGAGCCTTTCCCTAATTCCGAGTCCACTTTAATCCACCCGCCTTGAGCCTCCACCAGCCGCTTGCACACCACCAGCCCCAGACCGACTCCTCTGGTATATGACGATAACCGTCCGAAAAGCTCAAACAGCTTGTTCTGGTCATCCGGCGATATGCCATGCCCCTGGTCAGTGACCCCAGTGATGACAAAATCCCCTTCTTTCCGGCCGGAGACCCTTATTTCGCTTTCTTTTGGAGAATACTTGGTGGCATTCTCCAGCAGATTATAGAGTATCCTTTCCACCCTCACCAGGTCAGCCTCGAGTGGGGGTAAATCATCCGGGAAATCAAGCGTGAAACGCTGCCCCACCCCCTGGCCCTTCACCTTACCGATAACACCCTGCGCCACGTCGCCAATCCATACCGGCACCACGTTAAGCTGGAGACGTCCAGCCTGATGGCGTGACAGCTCCAGCATATTTGCCAGGATTGCCTCCAGCGAGTCTGCACCCTCGATAGCGTTCTGGATAAGCTCACGCACATCCTCCGGGGATATGCCCGGTGACCTCACCAACCGCAGCGAACCGGTGATTACCGTCAGAGGTGTGCGCAACTCGTGAGAAACAAGCCCGATGAACTCGTCCTTCATTTTATCTACTTTCTTGCGCTCGGTGATATCTTTAACGGTAACGAGTGCTCGGAACGGCATGCCATCGCCAGTTCGGATAAGTGCTCCGTTGTATTCCCAGATACGATTCCAGTCGCTGTTCATTCTCCGGATATGTACTTCCCAGTCGTCTAGGTTATCGCCGCGGAGTATGCGTGAAAGTGGCCACTCACTGACGGGTAAAATGTTTCCTTTATCGTCCGCCAGTATAAAAGTATCTTGAAACTCAGGTAACATCCTGTTGGCTTCCTCAGGGCTGGTTAATCCATGCATCTCCATGGCGGCGCGGTTCCAGTACAGGAACTGCCCGTTGAGGTCAGACACAACCAATCCTTCGTCGGCGTTATCGAAAACCGCTCGGAGTTCGTTCTCACTCTTTTGCAGTGCTTCTTCTGCTTTCCTACGTTCTTCAATTTCTCTCTCCATATCTGTTTTGGAAGCGGTTACAGACTTCAGGTCTGCCGTCATCCGGTTGAAAGCACGGGAGAGGTCTCCGATTTCATCATAACGTCTTTCTTCAATCCGATAATCCAGATTACCGGAGCCAATAACGGCAGCACCAGTCTGGAGTTTCGCTATTCCCTTTAACACCCGCCGCTGCGTTACTACATAATTAATTAGAATATATGCCAAAAGAGTGCCTATCAATGCGGTAATGACAATGGTGTTCGTTCTTTGTAGCTGGTTCACCTGGCTAACCAGTAATTGCGACAGACGCGAAGCATCGGAGACAAGCCCCTGGCTCTGTACTGCTATGCGGCTCCACGATATCCGGAACAAAGCCACCGTAATGGTTCCATTCTGGCTTTGAGGCATACTTCCGATACTAGATACCACGTTGTCAAATACATCTTTCAGTCTTTGAGTGTCTTCCTGTATATGGAGGACAAGTGCCTGTTGCTCCGGATTGCTCGATTGTAGCCGGGCTACATCATTAGAGAACGAGGTAAATCTGGCGTTCCACCTATCGAGCTGCTGGTTTTCCTGGTAAATCACATAATCATTCGCTAGGTAACTCAGTTCACTGGCCCCCTGAGCAATGCTGAAGGCAATCCTTTCTGTTTGTAAACGCTTTCTACCTGCCGATTCGTGATTATCGCCGAGACGGAAATAACGACCAGGACAATACCGAACAGAAGCATCGTAACAATAAATTGCGTTCTTATTCTCATTCGTGCTAACTCAAAAATCAGAGGTTAAAATGCATAACTAAAATAAATTTTATCACTTATTGAGTACTTGTAACAACGCTCTCTTAACTGTACTATTCGGTTTTGGTTTGTCATTCTGGCGAAACCTGTCCCGTACCTGATACGGGAGCCAGAATCCAGGTCTACCTCTTCCTGCCACTGGATTCCAGCCTACGCTGGAATAACATCTTCGAAAAAGTTGTTTAGTTTCTCGTGACACCATTGGAATCAACCAAATGCAAACAGAACCCTTAATTCAGGTTTGACTTTGAGTGTTTTGGCTTTGACTTTTAACTTTTAAGCTTTCAGCTATCATCTTATAATATTGACCGCCTCCGGCTTTATCGCTTCCAGAGCATCTTTGTAAATGAAGTCCGTGAAGTTTGGCATCGTCTTTTCAGTAGTCATGTTATTACTTATCATCCACCTTGTCTCATCTTCCATTGCAGTAATGAGCGATTGGTCAAGTGATAGAGAAAACTGGTACCGAGGCCAGATAGTCTCCATATACTCATCATCAAAATTCATCCGTTCTCTGACGATAGCCTTTGCTTCATTCTGATGGCTGACGATATAGCCTTCCGCTTGCGCTAGCGATTTCATAAGCCGTTCGATAGTGTTAGAATGACTGTTTATCCAATCAGTAGTACTAACTAAATTCCAGTAGGCATACTGGGCGCTTTGCGCCGCCCGCGTGATTACTTCTTCACCTATACGTTGATTTATTTGGTTTACCCAGGGTTCCCACGTGACTACAGCATCAACCTCTCCATTAACAATAGCTTTCTCCGCATCTGCAGCCTTGGTGTCAACGAGGGTCACTTGCTGAATATTCATACCATTCAACTCGAGAGTCCTTCCCAGGTAGAATTCTGAAATCGTTGTCAGCGTAACACCAATCTTCTTACCCTTGAGATCCTGAATTGTCTCAATTCCACTGTCGGTACGCCAGATAATGTAAGTGTTCTCGTACTTGGCTATCGTTCCAAAGTTAATAATATTTTTCTTGTTGAATACCTGCCTTACAACAGGGAACTCAGCGGCAAAAGCAATGTCAGCTTCACCGTTTAACATCCCGACGGCAGCAGTGGCTCCGGAATCATAGTCTTTGAAAACAACCTCAAGGCCATTATCGGTGAAGAATTTCTGGTCTTCAGCAACGTAGGCCAGTGCATTCAATTCAGTTGGCACGGCGGCAATAGTCAGGGTTTCTATTTTCCCGGAATAGTCTTTCGGGGAGCAAGACAGTGCCGGGAGGATGCTAATAACAAATATTAGTGCAACTAATGCAAGCCGCTTAGACATACCAATATAATTGTCCACAATGTGTCATTTTAACACTAATCAAGACCTGTTGACAAAGGCTCAGACTACCGTCTCCGATATTATGGGTGTATGTTTTGTGTCTTTCTCCTCCGAAAGTTGTCACCTCACGGTGATACTTCGATGATATCCATGGACATATAACTACCCGCTTTGTTAGCTTTCTCGTACATGAGTTTCGCCACAGCTAGGTCCTCAATAGCAACCCCGGTAGAATCGAAAACAGTAATGACATCCTTATTCTTCCTACCTTGCTTCCGACCGATGATAATTTCACCCAGATTTCCATAGACTTCATTAACGGAATAGATTCCCTTTGTGATGGGCACGTTGATTTCTCCAGCAGTACTCGCCTGTCTTATGTCATCAACGACCACTACCGCCCCTTTCAAGATAGCCGGCTCTAACTCTTCCTTGCCGGCAGCATCGGCGCCAACAGCATTGATATGCGTCCCCGGAGCAATCCATTCCTTTTTTACAAATGGTGCACGTAATGGCGTCAAGGTGCACACAATATTACAGGCTGCTGTCTCTTCCAATGAACACTCCTTGAGGGGATATTCCGGAAATGACCTAATCAATTTCTGAGCAGCATCTGTGGAACGGTCATATACTTTGACCAGATTAAGGCTAAATAGCTGCGCATGAGCTTCAATCTGGGTGTAAGCTTGACGTCCGGCACCGATTATTCCCAGGGTGTGTGAATCTTGCCGTGCCAAGTATTTAGAGGCGATAGCCGCCGTAGCCCCGGTTCGATATGCGGTAATATCTGTGCCATCCATCACTGCCAATGGATAACCGGTCTGCGGGTCATTATAAATCATGATAGCCATAATAGTGGGCAAACCGCGTGATGAATTCTGAGGATGTACATTCACCCACTTCACACCGGCGGCTCCCGGTAAAGCAGCCGGCATCGCCCGGAAATCGCCCTGCTCAAGAGGCAGGTATGCTTTCGCTGGCATACTACCCCTTCCCTGAGCCCAATCTCTGAACGCCTGCTCTACAACGGTAATAACCTCTGACATTTTGAGCAAACCTCGTATTGCCTCTTGATTTAGAAAAAGTGTGGGCATATCTCTACTCCTCGCCGAAATTGCGTGCTTAAATAAACAGGTCAGAGACCTACTTTTATCATACCATAGTCAAAGCGGGGATATAGAATTAACTTTGTCGGTTCTGCTCGATCATAGTGTCATTGCGAGGAACAAAGTGACGAAGCAATCTCATCCCCCTCATCCAGATTGCGAGTCCCGATGAAATCGGGACTCGCAATGACATGAATGTATTATTTTTGGTACAAAGCTCTCGACAAGGTGAGTGTAAGTAAGAGAGGGGCTTCGCCCCTTTCTATAGCTCGTCCTCCTTTTGTGGGTGTTTAAGAGGGGCTACCGCCCCTCTCCTATTTCCCCCTCTCCTTGCAGGAGAGGGGGTCAGGGAGTGAGGTCAAACTCAAATGAAACTCAACCATAACCGAGAAGAACCTTTTTGTTAAAGGAAAAGCCATTTCCATTATGGTATAATTGTCTTCTAGTAAGTCAGGGAAGAATTTGTAATGAAGGAGGGTCAAAATGTCTCCAGGGAACAAAGCTGAGAATATTAAAAAACTCCTCGCTTCACCACTGGGAAAGAACGAAGTAGCCTTCATATTCCTTGGATACTCAGGAGTTATCGTTAGAGCTTCGAACCAAACGATAATCATCGACCCGGCCGACCTCTTGAGGGATGAAGAGAGAGCGGCGCTAAAAACGGCCGATGTTCTGCTCTATACCCATGGCCACGGCGACCACTACAGCTCCAGGAGCACCGCCGACATATTCAAGGCAACTGGCGCACGTGTGCTAGCAGAACCCTCCGTAGCCAGTGAATTGAAGGGAAATATCCCTTCTGACAAACTCACCAGCGCAATACCGGGGAAAGCATACACCTTTGGCGACATCGTGATTAATGCCATCGAAGGAGTCCACTTCGGCCCGATAACCCTTTATCAAATAAAGGTCGGAGGACTTAGCATATTCCATGGAGGAGACTCGGGCTACGTACCGGTTAAGGACTATCCTGCGGACATTGCTTTTCTCCCGACAGGTAGCCCATCGCCTACCGCTTCGCCCGAGGATGCGCTCAAGTTTGCTTCGGAGCTAAAGCCGGCTGTAGTGGTGACGATACACGGTTCGACCGGCGAGTGCCGGGAGTTTGAAAGCCAGGCTAAAAAAGCAATGCCGGCAACAACCGTGATAATCCCGGAGCCGTATGTGCTGAAGACGGTAACACTGCAAAGAAAGACCTAGACACGGCAAGTTTATCTTCAAAGAAACCGTCAGCGTAACAATGGCATCTTCCTTTGCTGAAGAGCCACGAATATGCCTGCCAAAATTAGAATACCACCGACAATCTCCATAAGAGTCGGCACTTCACCCAGAATTAGCAACGCCCAGGCAGTTGCTCCCACTGGTTCGCCGAGGATGGCAATGGTCACAATAGTGGCAGAGACGAAGCGAAGTGACCAGTTTAGTGCTGAGTGTCCGAGTAGTTGCGGCACCAGAGCTAGCAGTACCAGCATCACATAGGTAGTGATGGAATAACCGGACAGGGAATAGCCAAGAGCCAGAGTTATTAGTAGTAAAAGCAAAGCGGCTGAACCATAGACGAGACAGGTATAGCTGAGAAGCCCTACATTTTGCCGAAGTCTCCGCCCGATGAGAAAATAACCGGTCACCGCAAGAGCGCCTAGCAGAGCCAGCAAGCCACCGAGAAGAGAATTGATACCCAGTCTCCAGTTACCGTAAGTAACAAGCGCACCGCCAGTGAGGCAAATGACAATCCCCAGAACTGTTTGCCGGTGAAATGGTTCACCGAAGAAGAGGCGGGAGCCGATTGCTACGAAGATAGGATTGATTGTGACCAGGACAACAGAGGTTGCTACTGAAGTGTAGCTAAGTGAAGCTATCCACAAGCCGAAGTGGAGCGCCAGGAAAGCACCTGAAAGCAATGCCATAAATATTTCCCGCCTGGAGAGACGATGCAACTCACGTCGTGAACGCATCCAACCTATGGGAAGGAGAATCAGCGATGCCAGGCATAGCCTGTAGGTAGCAATTACTAAGGGCGGTGCCTCAGCAATTCGAATAAAAATGGCCGCGAAAGAGACAGATACCACCCTTACCGCCAGAACAGCATACTCACGAGTCATGCTGGTACTATACTATTAACGCCAGTTAGAAATCTAGCGTTAGCCATGAACTCTAGAACTGTGGTGATTGGCAGTTTTCTGTGATATTCTATTCTTGTAGAGGAGGAGTACACATGACTTCTATCGAAGACGTGCTGGGTAGATTGAAAGAAAAAGCCAGACCTGACCAGCTGGAAGGTATGGCAAGATATGGCATATCGGTTGAGAAGAGGCTGGGAGTATCAATCCCCGACCTACGAAAGCTTGCCAAAGAAATCAGGCAGGACCACGAGCTTGCTCTGGAGCTATGGAAGACCGGCATCGCCGACGCGAGAATACTAGCAGCAATGATAGACGACCCCCAGAAGTTGACTGAAGAGCAAATGGAAGATTGGGTGAAGGATATTAATTCCTGGGATGTCTGTGACCAGGTGTGTATGAACCTATTTGAGAAGACCCCTCTCGCTTGGAAGAAAATCCACGACTGGTCTGTTCGGGAAGAAGAGTTTGTTAAAAGAACTGCGTTTTCATTGATAGCCTGCCTTGCCTGGCACGATAAGAAAGCCGAAGACAGCAGATTTATAGAATTGCTACCCATAATAACACAGGAGGCTACGGATGAACGCAACTACGTAAAGAAAGCCGTCAACTGGGCACTCAGGAACATGGGGAAAAGGAACCAGCACCTGAACAAAGCGATAATAAACGCCGCTAAGAAAATTCAGCAGCTCGATTCCAAAGCTGCCCGCTGGGTCGCTAGCGATGCCATCAGGGAACTGGAGAGCGAAGCTGTCCAGCGAAGGCTGAAGAGATAAATCCGCTCATAACAACGGAGGTTAGCACAAATGCCGAAACTAATAAAGTTACTTCACGAGGTTCATGAATCTACTTGTTATGTCAACGGCCTGTATGACGTGTTGAATTGGCAAGGTGCTAAATACGATTATTTCCTACTCCCTATTATTGGCGGCATGGCTTCTTTTGCTTACCTCAAGTTTAAGTTAGCGAAACCTCCTTGCATGGTGTACTGGGGTAATAATCCCAGGTACCTGCTACAAGACCTCGCTGAGATAATCGGATTTACCCAGATAATAAGCGAGGGAAAGTCATTCAAGAATGAGTTCCCGAAAATTAAGAGTCATATCGATAACAATGTACCCGTTATGGTAGGCGCATTGGATATGTATTACCTGCATTATTACTCTGAGCTATATGGAAAAGAACATATCCCGATTCACTATTTGCTGGTGGTCGGCTATGACGATGAAAAGGGAGCGGTCTATGTACATGACTGCACCTACGAAGGGATACAGGAGATTTCCTATGCGGAATTCGAGAAGTCTCTGAATGTGAATGTTCCCGGCATGAGCAAGAAGAACACTTATAGAGTTTTCGGTTTACCTCTGAAATTGCCGTCCGAGTTGGAAATAGCCGAAAAAGGCCTTGCCCATAAAGCTAGCTGTATGCTCAAGCCACCAGTAAGTATGTTCGGCATTCCGGCCATGCATAAGCTGGCAAGGGAGATTAGCACCTGGCAAGATAAGGGTTGTTTCCACCACATGGTGACATATGCCGGATTAACACCGCCGCTTATTGCTGAAGATTTATCTCATAATGATGGCCTACGGTTTGAGCAAGCACGGGTATTGAAGGAACTAGGTCTTAAATATCAGAGAGAGCAGTGGAACCGTGCATCCAATCTGTTTATGAAATCAGGGGAGCTGATTGTGAAATTGTGTGAAAAAGCGCTGGATTACAACGGTAATGCCTGTTCAGAATTACTGGAGCAAATTGCCGGCAGCGAACAGGAAGCATATAACATCTTGGCACGCGTAAACTGAGGTAACCCGTTATACCCCCAGCCTGATTGCTATCGAACCCTCCAGGCAGCTTCTTCAGTTAGGAAAGTTATAAAATGTCATACTTTTGTAACTTTTTGGGTTCTATTTTTATGACTTTTACATTCAGAATCTACCACAATAGAATCACAACGGATAGGCAAAGGAGCATGATACATAAACATAAAGGGAGATGAGCGATGATGGCAGAACAGATTTGCCCTGTCTGTGGTTGCACCATTAACCCCGATGAGGGCTATGAGAAGGAAGGGATAACATACTGCTGCGAACCCTGTGCTACTGGGGAGGGACAGTGCGAATGTGGATGCTGCGCTGTCGCTGAAGAACAAGAACAATGAAGCATGGGGAGGACGCAAAGTATGGCTGATTTGTCATTGCCATTCGAGTCTAGATACTTTCCTCTAAAGAAATTCCATGATATTTACCGAAGGTCCATAGAAGAACCTGAGAAATTCTGGGCAGAACAAGCTAGCCAGCTAGACTGGTTTAAGACCTGGGATAAGGTCCTGGAATGGGACCCGCCTTTTGCCAAGTGGTTCGTCGGTGGCAGTTTGAACGCATCATATATCTGTGTTGACCGTCATGCTAAAACGTGGCGTAGGAGTAAAGTAGCTATATACTGGGAAGGCGAGACGGGAGATGTCAGGGTCTTGAGCTATTCTACGTTATACAGCGAAGTCAACAAGGTCGCCTTTGTCTTGAAGAAATGCGGAGTAGGAAAGGGGGATAAGGTTGTCCTCTACCTGCCTATGATTCCAGAGCTACCTATTTTCATGCTGGCATGTGCCAGGATTGGTGCTATCCATACTGTGATTTTTTCCGGCTTCAGTGCCCGGGCTCTGGCTGTTCTTAACACTCTGTCAAACACAGGAGACGACCAACTTCACGAACAATCAGACGTGTATATCCGTAGTCCGGCATTCTGCGTTGACAATCACAAATCTTAGTATTTATAATTCAGTGTGATTTCGCGAATAATAATATAGAAAATAGGAGGTAATAATTAATATGAAAGGTGACCAGAAGGTAATCGAAGTTCTCAACTCTCTATTAGCCGATGAACTGACTGCAATCAACCAGTATATGGTACATGCCGAAATGTGCGAAAATTGGGGCTACAATAAGCTTGGCGCAACGATACAGAAGCGTGCTATAGAAGAGATGAAACATGCCGAAAAGCTTATCGGGCGCATTCTATTCCTCGAAGGTACTCCCACTGTGAGTGAACTCAGGAAGATGAACATTGGTGCGGACGTTCCCAAAATGTTTGCCAGTGACCATGTCCTGGAAAGCGGTGCTATCATAGCCTACAATGCGGGTATACTGGTGTGCGGCGATGCCAAAGATTACGCCACCCGTGAGATTCTGGAGCATATTCTCAATGACGAGGATAAACACATCGACGATATCGAAGCAGTCCAGGATGAGATTAAACAGATGGGAGTGCAGGTTTTTCTGTCGACACAGCTCGGATAAGTAAAGCCGTTCTCATCTTTAAGTATGTCAAGATGCATCTCTCCATTAGATATATCTTGATTTGCTTACTAGCCTTACGCTTGAGTTATAAGCAGTTAGGTATACTTACCTTGCTATAAAGGGAATCAACTATATCCATGGATATAGTTGATTCCCTTCGTCATCTCCGCCGATGATTGCAGAGGTTGGTAACAGTCATACAGGGAGTCTTTGCAAGTAGCGGTGTGCTTGAAGTGCCGCTTTGGCACCTTCGCCAGCAGCGATAACAATCTGTTTCTCCGGTATATTAGTTACATCACCAGCAGCATAAAGACCAGGGACAGTAGTCTCGCAGGAGCAATTGACAAGCACTTCTCCACTCCCGTTAAGGTCGACAAGCTTCCTCACTGGTTCTGAGTTGGGTATTAGCCCAATTTCAATAAAGACCCCGGTAACATCAAGTCGTTTACTATTACCGCTCTTCAGTTCCTTTATCAGCATGCTGCTGACGAACTTTTGACCTTCGATTTCCTCTGTTTGATATTCAGTAAAAATACTCAGATTCTTAGCATCCGCTAGTTTCTCGACTAATATGGCATCGCCAGTCAAGGGAGTCAACGAGACTAAATCTACATGCTCTGCAATCTTCACCATGTCCAGTGTTGCCCCAAGCGCCGAGTTACCTCCTCCCACTACAGCTACCTTTTGGCCAGCAAATACAGGACCATCACAGATGGCGCAATAGGTTACTCCTCTCCCGGTAAACTCAGCCTCACCCGGCACATTTAGTTTTTTCGGTCTCTTGCCCGTAGCAAAAATCACTGCCTTGGACTGATATCTGTCACCACGTTCAGTTGTTACCTCAAAACCACCATCGATTTTGTCCAGCCAGGACACCTTGTGACCAATTTTCTGGTCAATGGGGAACTGGCTTACCTGGCTGTGGAACTTGTTAATCAGCTCTGGTCCTTCGATAAACTGGTAGCCGAGATAGTTCTCAATATTCAATGTCCAGTTCACCTGCCCCCCGATATCGCCGCTGATTAGCAACGCATTAAGCCTCTTGCGCGCAGCGTATACACCGGCAGCAAGCCCAGCAGGACCACCACCAATTATCATCAAATCGTACATGACAACCTTCAATTAATTGCCCTTACCCGTGTATCGCACTTTTATTGAGTGACAACAAAACTTCCCATCATGAAGGGGTGAACATCGCAACGGAAGAAGTAAGTGCCCGGTGTTGCCGGGGTGGTAAACTCGTAGTTCATTACTTTTGGCCCGGAAAAAATGTCCCCCCGGAATATCAAGTTAGTAGCACTGGAGTCAGTATATATCGCCACGTTATGTGGTACGCTATCCTTGTTATCAAAGACTAGGGTCACTCTGGTATTGGCTTGAACTATAAGGGTGCTCTTATCAAAAGCATTGCCGCTAGCACTGATGTTTAGGGTAACACTGGGAATATTGACTTCGGGAGATGTGTTTGGTGGAGGCGAATCAGACGTTTGTGTCGAAGGAGACTTTTGCGCGGGATTAGAGGTTGACGGGGAATTATATGCAGAATTGCACGACAGTAGCGATAGCATTATGGCTATAAGTATGAACAACACACCCCAAAAACCAAGATTACGTTTCATCGAATTCCTCCTGTTGCTATCTCCTTCTCCAAGCCAGGAAAACTCACTTTTCACTATAAACCACTGCTAATGGAATAATCATAAAATTGGAGCAAAAATTATTACAGAATTATGACATCTTCTTCGAGGCATACACCGAAGTCTACAAGGCGTTTTGAATGGGGGGAATTGAGCGGTTTGTTTAATTCGAGGGGCACGGTAACATTCAACGAACTAAAATCATTCAAAAAAAGGTGTTCACGTCAGGAGTGCTTGAAAATAATCCTGACGTGAACACCTCGTCTCCTATCTAGAGATAAGAGCCAATACCCAAAAGATTGAAAGGGCGGCTATTGCGTGAAGCGGCCGAATTGGCTGAAGGCATCGACCAATCGGCTTCGCTGCACCTCTAGCTGAGCCATCATTCCTACAAGCTGTCTTGCCCGGTCGCTGTTCCTGTAACTGCGGCGTAACTTCAAATGAAGCGCTCGGAGCCGTAAAGCTTCCTCCTCATCAGGCGCATCTATCAAGGACTCGGCGAAATAAGTAGTTTCTCCACCCCATAAGCAAAAGCCCGCCGGCTCCTCGCCGGTGCCACCACTAGGCTTTATACTGTAGTCCCGTTCTGAAGGCTCACGCAGAGATTTACCAAGGAACCAATTCATAGCGTCAGAATAAACTGCCGCGATGAACCCCCAACCGTCCCTACCGAGAAGGTCCGAGGGGATTTCCGCCATCGCATCGCGATATATCTCCTGGAGCAACAAAACGGATTCAGAAGCACAGCGATTAACCCCAGTAATAAAAGCATCCAGGTCCTGTAAGACGGGTTGGCCCTGCAACAAGGACATTAAATCCTTATACGTCGGATGACGCATCCATGCCGGCTCGTAGCGCACCTGGAGTTCACCTTTAAGCAGTTGCTCATAAACCGAGTTAGATACCTCAATCTCCATACTGGTTTGCGCCAGGTCAACTACCCAGTTCGCAGTATATCCCGCCTCCGCCAAGGGCAAAGACTGCGTAAAGCCAGCAATAACTTTGAGGCGGCCCATATCTTCGGCAGAGAGTACTTTTCCTCTCCGTACCGCCTGGGG
>JAZDPB010000030.1:0-2171 GCA_043797985.1 Chloroflexota bacterium | reverse complement strand
TCGCCGACCGTCTTCGATCTCGCTGGCCATAACAAAGCGCTTACCCTGTAAATTGGCCAGATCTTCACTGGGGCCTCCCGAGTTTTTGTCTTTCGTCATAAAAAGGCTGGTATTAGCCTTGGCGCCATAACCCCCAGTGAGCTTGCGAATGGTGGTTATGAAGGTGGACTTACCATTGCTGCCCAGTCCATAGAGGAAGAACATCGTTTGGCTTCGTGTGTCGCCGGTAAGGCTGTACCCCACCGCTCGCTGCAGGTAAGTGATTAGCTCGATGTTGTTCCCTGTCACTCTTTCCAGGAAGTGCATCCACAGGTTGCACTTAGCATCGGGATCAAAGTCTATCGGCACCAAGACTGTTATAAGGTCCTCTTTTCTGTGAGGCAGAAGCTGGCCGGAGCGCAGGTCAATCGTCCCGTTACGGCAGTTGAACAACCATGGATTGGTGTCCAGGTCTGTCAATTTAATGGGGATGCCGGGTTCTGATTGGGCTAGATTTATCATCCCGGTGAGCCTGGGGTCTGACTCTGATTTTGCAGCGTGGCTGGCGATTTCCTTCCTTTTCTTTTCATCTGATTCATCCCCGGCCTCGTGATAAATCTTCCTTACGGCAAGTTTCGCCAGAGCTGCAACTTTGTTGCCGGCATCCCATTCCCATACCTTTCCGTTCCAAACCAGCCAGTGTTTTCGCTCGTAACAGTAGTGTAATATTTCACCAAAACGACTGACTAATCTTTCAGCGTTACCCAGGTCGGTAAGATTAAAACCTCTAACGACAGATGGTTCGGGCTGTCCTGATGAAGGTTCAGGTTGGTACCGTGTGATACTCCGAGATATTCCCGTCACTTCATCCTCAGATAGCGATGGAGAGCACTGTCGCCGGTTGACTTCCTTAAGTGCGGCCTCAATCGCTTCCTGCGACATCCCGCGGCGTCGCATCGCTCCCGCAAGACTGGTAAGCGTAGAATTCCTTTGACCTTCCGGAATTGGCTGACTCTCCGGTGTGGTGTGCTGCGATCTTGTTTTTCTTTTCTTCGTTGCCAGGTCTACCAACCAGGTAGGAGCAGGTGCTATTTCACTGTCATCGAGGACTTCGTAACTTCTACCGCTTTCGTGTGGACTTGGAGGTGCCACGATGTAGCCACCATTGGCTCGAAGGTCCACACCTTTGTAGCCAGCGAACGTAACGGCATTTCTTACATCATTACCATTCGGATTACGGTAAATAAAGTGCTCACCTCCTCCACCTGTCCGGTGAGTCCTGGTGCGGGGTAGCGAGCCATACGTCGCCTCCATGGCCGCTTTGCTTTCAAGACCGCCGTTTTTGGCGTCAAAGTCCAGAACCATCAAGCCGTCCGTCACCAGGGCTATGCCGGCATCAGGCCAGCGTTTCCAGTATTCACGGACGCCTGACTGAGTTTGCGTCGCATCCTTCAGCCCATGGAGCGTCAAGGGCTTCTTGTCAGGCTTGACCGGGAATATCTTAAAACCTTGGGCAATATATGTGAAACCAGCCTCCATGATGTCACTCATTGCCGCCCTCGCTTTGTTCCTGAAGGTAACGTTCCAGTGCTGCTACCGGGATGACCACACGTTTCTCCGACAGGTGGACATGCGGCAGCTTGTCAGCCTTAACCAGGTCATATAACAGGCTTCTGCTGCAATGAAGTGCATGGGCTGCTTCAGGTATGGAGTAAACCAGGCGATCAGCGGCTGTCTTTTCCATTACTGTCTTCCTCGGGGAATAGCTCATCCTCACCAACCTGGAGGGCTTCGGCAAGAGCTTTCTTCGCCTTAGGCCAGGGAGCCAGCGTACCCCGCTCGAATGCGCTGATGTTTTGTCCGGCCATTCGGGACCTCCAGGCTAGCTCGGTCTGGGAAAGCCCTGCCTTTTCGCGGTACTCTTTCAGCCGATTCTTTATCATGACGGTCTCCAAAAATATTTTTAAAAATCTATTGACATCTGTCAGGCTTTCTACTAATATTAAAGGAACATATACCAATAAGTCGAGGCTTATTTATTAATAAGTATAGGGAACATTAGGAATGAATACAGAAAGACGCGGAAGAGGCTCCCAAATAACAAAAGACGTTAGGCGCCTAATCATCAGTCAGGCCGCTCATGATGCCAGGAATATGCCCCGGTGGCTCCTGGCAGCCCGGCTCAAAGAGAT
>JAZDPB010000154.1:0-6547 GCA_043797985.1 Chloroflexota bacterium | reverse complement strand
ATTGCTTCGCCCGCCGGAGGCGGACTCGCAATGACAAAATGAGCCTTTTCGGACAACCGTCAGAGGGGTGAGGTTAATAAATCTCTATGAAGTTAATTGTGGGTTTAGGGAATCCAGGACGGGGCTATGCTAATAACCGCCATAACACGGGATTTATGTGCGTGAACCACTTTGCCCGGACACATGGCATAAAATTTGACAGGAAACAGGGAAAAGCCCGAATTGGCATGGGTAAGGTTGATAGTATCGAAGTGATTCTGGCACGTCCACAGACCTATATGAACGAAAGCGGGCAGGCAGTCAGCGCACTGGTCAACAGATATAATATCAGCCTCGATGACCTCATTATTATTCACGATGACCTTGACCTGCCGGTGGGGAATATTCGCATTCGGCGTGGCGGCAGCTCGGCGGGACACAAGGGGATTAAGTCCACTGTGTCCTATCTGGAAAGGCAAGGGTTCATTAATGAAAATGAAGGTTTTATCCGTATCAGGGTGGGTATCGGACGGCCAATCACAAATGAAGGCTCCCAAAGGGACAAGGAGACGCAGATTATTGACCACGTGCTTAACGACTTTACCCCCGACGAAAAAAAGACCATTGCCCAGGTCATTCCCAGGGTGAGTGAAGCTATCCTCTGCCTCCTCACCGAAGGACTGACGGTGGCAATGAATAAATATAACTAGCAGCTTTAGGGAGTTTGAGATAGGGTTTCTCCCCAAATGTCATTCTGAGGAGTGAAACGACGAAGAATCCGTTCTCGGAGGGGATAGGATTACCAAAAGAAAGAGCAAGAGAGTTTAATAAGAGAGGCTGACTGAAAAGGTTCATTTGTCATTGCGAGGGCGAAGCAATGACAGTGTCTATACTATAGGCGTCAAGAGGGACGAGGTCCCTCTTACAAACTCTTCCCCCTCTCGAAAGAGGTAGATGAAGTCTGTTGCATGAGGGGGATTAAGGGGGTGAGGTCAATTAAAACTAACTATCTACCCATAGAATGGCTTGGAAACAGGGTAAGAATCATTGACCAGACCAGACTTCCGCAAGAAGAGGTTTATCTGGAGCTTAATCGCTATCAGGATATAGCCTCAGCCATCGTAGAACTGAAAATCAGGGGGGCACCGGCTATTGGAGTAGCTGGTGCTTACGCCGTAGCGCTTGGCGCCCTGGACATTAAAGCTAGCTCGAAAACTGATTTCCTGGCAAAGTTCAGGCGGGTAAGCCAGGCTATCGCTGCCACCAGGCCCACCGCCAAAAACCTGTTCCGTGCTGTTGAGCGAATGGAGCAGGTCGCCAGAGCCGGCAAGAAAGTAGAAGAGATTAAAGCGGCGCTGGTTCAGGAAGCAGTTAGAATACACTCTGAAGAGGCTGAGGCAACCGATAAGCTCAGCCGGCTTGGTGCCGAGCTAATCAAGGATGGATTTACTATCCTGACCCACTGTAACACCGGACCACTCGCCACCACCGGTTACGGCACGGCACTCGGAGTCATCATACGGGCAAAAGAGCAGGGCAAGAAAATAAGGGTTTTTGCCGATGAGACCCGCCCGTTGCTTCAGGGGGCACGGCTCACCACCTGGGAGTTAAAGAAGGCTGATGTCCCCTTTACCCTCATTACCGACTCTATGGCGGGCTACTTTATGAGTCGTGGGGAGATTGACTGCGTCATTGTCGGTGCCGACCGAATTGCGGCTAATGGTGATACCGCCAATAAAATTGGCACCTATACCCTGGCGGTGCTTGCCAAAGAGAACGGCATCCCCTTCTATGTGGCTGCTCCCACCACCACCATCGACCCCTCACTTGCCTCCGGTGAGCAAACCCCAATTGAGCAGCGAAGCCAGGAAGAGGTAACCCATATTCAAGGGGTAAGTATTGCCCCTGATGGCACTCAAGCTCAAAATCCCGCCTTTGATGTTACCCCCCACAAATACATCACCGCCATCATCACCGAGCGTGGTATAATAAAAGCACCGTACGGGAAGGGAATACGGGAAATATTTAAAAATCATCTCTTGATCCCTTCCCTTTAATTTAGGGGAAGGGGAAATAGTAAAAAAGAAGGATTTACATCTCTTAAATAAAACCATGAAATTTTATTTATCTTCATTTAAGTTAGGTAACGAATCCAGCGAGTTGGTCAGATTAATGACCGATAATAAACTGATGGGCTATGTGCCAAACGCCTGTGATTATACTAACGTTGATTTAAATCGGAGAAACGAAGTTAATAGGAATGATATGTCAGAGCTGAGCAAACTTGGTTTAGAAGTTGAGATTCTAGATTTAAAAGATTATTTCGGTCAAACAGATAAACTCAGGAAGAAAATTAAAGGGCTAGGGGGTATATTTATTAGAGGCGGAAATACTTTCATTCTCCGACAAGCGATGAGATTGAGTGGTTTTGAAACAATATTTAAAGAACTTCAAAAAAGAGAGAGTTTTGTATATTCAGGCTATAGCGCTGGAATATGTGTTCTTGCCCCAGATTTAAAAGCTATACGGATTGTTGATGATCCAACAGATAATCCATATAAAGAGCTTCAAGATACTATATGGGAAGGTCTCGGATATCTTGATTATCTAATTCTGCCACATTACAAATCAGATCATCCCGAATCGGCGGCTGTTGATAAAACGATGGAATTTTGTATAAAAAACAAAATTCCATTTAAAACTCTAAAGGATGGCGAAGTAATTATTTTGGAATAATGGAAAACATCTTTTTTAAACCAGAGCCAATATATTTGCAGTGAGTCAAAGAGAGGCTTCGCCTCTCTTTCCAAATTTCCTTCCCTCTCCCCTTATGTAAGGGGAGAGGGATAAAGGGTGAGGGGGTTTCATGATAAACTATTGTGTCATTGCGAGACCCGAGGAAATCGGGACGTGGCAATCTAAACGGTACCGAGAGATTGCTTCGTCGCTGCGCTCCTCGCAATGACAGCAAGTCAAAAAGGAGGTCTTATGCCACAGGCGAAAGCTAAAATCGGGGTCATCGGGGGGACGGGGCTTTACGATATTGAGGGTATGACGGATATTAAGGAAGTCAATGTAACCACGCCCTTTGGCAAGCCGAGCGATGCTATCACCATCGGCAAGCTGGAGGGGGTGGGAATTGCCTTTTTACCCCGGCATGGCAAAGGGCACCGCATCATGCCCACCGAGCTACCTGCCCGGGCGAATATCTACGCCCTGAAATCGCTGGGAGTGGAGCACATCATCGCCATCAACTCGGCGGGTAGCTTTAAGCAAGAACTCAAGCCCGGCGACCTGCTTATCCCCGACCAGCTTATCGACCGCACCCGGAACCGGGTTAATACCTTTTTTGGCGAAGGAATTGTCGCCCATATCCCCTTTGCCGAGCCTTTCTGCCCGGCGCTCAGCAAGATTCTTTATGAGTCGGCAAAAAAAGCTGGCGCTACTGTCCACCCCAGAGGCACCATGGTGGTTATGGAAGGTCCGGCTTTTTCTACCCGCGCTGAATCAAGGCTCTACCGCTCGTGGGGAGCAGACATTATCGGCATGACGGCACTACCTGAAGCCAAGCTAGCCAGAGAAGCTGAAATCTGCTACGCTATCATCGGCTGCATCACCGATTACGATAGCTGGATGGAACGTAGCGAACCGGTGACAATAGATGTTATATTAGATACTCTGCGCAAGAATGTTGATACTTCTAAGAAGATTATCAAGCTGGCGGTGAGCCGGATACCGGAGAAGCGTAAGTGTGAATGCGCTACGGTGTTAGAGACAGCTATTGTTACTGCCCCGGACCTGATACCCGCCGAGACCAAAAAGAAGCTGAAGCTGATTGCTGGCAAATATATAAAGTAGAAGTGTTTTTGACCTCACCCCCTTAAGAGGTTGTCCGAAAACAGTAAATTGTCATTCTGAGCGAAGCGAAGAATCCGTATTTTGCATTGGTGTAAACGGATTCTTCGGTCGCTATGCTCCCTCAGAATGACACTTCCATCAAGGGGACAGGGTCACCAAAGAACTTATTACAAGAAGGTAAATAATAATGCCCGATATTGAATTTGGCTGCTTACCCACGATGATTGGCAGTATGCCCCATACTGACCCGGTTGCGGCGTGTTCACTGGTTGCCCACTACTTAAAAGACATCCCTGCCTGGCCCCAGCTACCCAACCGTTCCTACCTGGAAAATATGTATATCCAGTATAGCGAGGGTTTTCCCGGTGTAGTACTCAAAGATAAGAGCATCTACGTTGACCGTTCCCAGGACTTATCTCGAGCGCTGGAGCAACTTTATAGCGCCTATCTTAACAATGACAGCAATAAATTCCCCATAAGCCCTGACTACGCTGCTGGACTATATTCCTTTTTATCTTTAACTAACCTCTCGCCCCTGGCAGTCAAGGGTCAGGTAGTCGGACCAATTAGCTGGGGACTAACGGTCACCGACAAGGACAAACGGGCGGTACTTTACGATGATACACTGGCTGATGCTCTTGCCAAGTTCCTCCGGCTTAAGGCAAGGTGGCAGGAAAAGACGCTAAGTGAAATCTCAAAACATACCATCATCTTTGTTGACGAACCTTACATGGCTTCCTTCGGCTCAGCTTTTATCTCGCTCTCCCGCGAGAAGGTCATCAGCCTGCTCGAAGAGGTGTTTGGCGGCATTAACGGGTTGAAGGGAGTACACTGCTGTGGCAATACCGACTGGTCGGTCCTGCTCAGCACCAGTGCTGACATTCTGAGTTTTGACGCTTATAACTACGCTCAGTCTCTGAGCCTTTATCCCGCTGAAGTAAAAAGATTTCTGGACAGGAAGGGAAGCATTGCCTGGGGGATTGTGCCTAATGAAATTGAGACACTGACCGGAGAAACGGTAGCCAGTCTTAAAGACCGTCTGGAGGAGGCAATGGCACCCTTCACCAGAAAAGGTATCCCCTTTAAGCAATTGATTCAGCAGGGATTGCTTACTCCTAGCTGTACGCTAGCATCTCTAGGCACCGAGGAGGCATCTGCCCAAGCACTGGAACTATTGACTGAGCTGTCAGCAACAATAAGAAAACGCTATATGTAGTTGTTTATCAACCTCACCCCCTTAAATCCCCCTCTCCTTGAAGGAGAGGGGGAAATAGTTTGAGAAGAGGGACGGAGTCCCTCTTAGACGCCCTAAAGATAAGATAGGTGACAGAAAGACTAATTTAGGTTATATTTATTGACAATGAATAAGAGAAAAAGGGTAGCGCTCGCTAAACATCGGCGCAAAACAAAGAATCTGGAGTTGAAAAAGAAGTCTGAGAAAACTTCTGCCTGACAATTTGCCTGTGGCGGCAATAAAGCTATGAAGCAGGTCTATTTGCTCACTGGCCGACCAGGGACAGGAAAGACCAGCCTTATCAAAGAAATAGCCACTCAAATGAAAGGTAAAGCTGGTGGTTTCTACACCGAGGAAGTGCGAAACCAGGGAGTAAGAGAAGGCTTCAGGCTTATTACTCTGGATGGTGAGAAGGTCATACTAGCTCACATCAATATCCACAGTCCGTTCCGGGTGAGTAAATACGGGGTTGATATTGATGCTTTAGAGCGTGTAGGTGTTCCTGCACTATATAAGGCAATTCAACAGCGTGATTTAGTAGTCATTGACGAAGTCGGTAAGATGGAGCTATTCTCGACTGGATTCAGGGAGGCTGTTTCCCAGGCGATTGACAGTAGCAAAAAGGTTCTAGGCACTATCATGCTCAACTCAGAACAATTCACCGATGTCATCAAGCGCAAGCCACAGGTTAATTTGATAACAGTAACACGAGGCAATTACCAGCAGGTGCTGGAGGAGTTACGAAATTGGCTAAAAGCCACCGACTCTTCCAGGCTATAGTATAATAAGATTGTTTACCGACCTCTCATCCTTTATCCCTCTCCCCGTGCGAGGGGGAGAGGGAGGAGACTTTAGAGAGGGGCTTCGCCCCTCTCTTACCTACACTCCCGCTTATGCAAGGAACATAGTGTAGGGAACAAGTTATTAAACGACCTCTATAACATTTTTAAAGATTGATTTTTGGAAGGAGAGATAGCGTAGTGCCACAGCTACCAGAGATGGTTCAAGCACTGCTTGACACGAAAGCCTATCCTGATGCTCCTAAGAAGATTGAGATGCTACAGACCCAGATGTCATTTGTTTTTCTTGTCGGGGACTACGTATACAAGGTGAAGAAGCCGGTAAATCTAGGCTACCTGGACTACACTACACTGGATAAGCGCAAAGTTTGCTGTGATAAAGAGGTTGAGCTTAATCGGCGGCTCTGCCCCGATGTTTACCTTGGTGTAGTCCCCATCATCAGGAAGAAGGGTAGCATTTCTATCGGCAACCCAGGTGAGACAATTGAGTATGCGGTCAAGATGCGTTACCTCCCCCAGGAAGCGATGCTCAATGTGCTGCTGGTCAACAACCGGGTGTCACCGGAAATGCTAGTCAGTGTGGCACAGAAGCTGGCGGAGTTCCATCAAAAAGCCGAGACCAATGCTACTATCAGTGCCTTCGGTGACCTCGATGCTATCACCAAAAACACCGACG
>JAZDPB010000149.1:0-14293 GCA_043797985.1 Chloroflexota bacterium | reverse complement strand
ATCATCGTTAGCGGCGGCACCGGGTTAAGCCACCGTGATGTTACAGTCGAGACAATATACCCGATTCTGGAAAAGAGGCTGGATGGCTTTGGCGAGCTTTTTCGGTCCTTATCTTATCAGGAGATAGGTACCGGTAGTATTATGAGTAGAGCCATTGCCGGCGTAGCCAGGGGAAAGGTTATTCTCTGTCTCCCCGGCTCGCTCGCGGCAGTAAAACTGGCAATGGACAAGATAATTTTACCTGAAATCGGACACTTGGTCAGGGAGGCAACAAGGTGAAACCATTCGGAGCACTTCTTTCCTTCGAGGAAGCAAAAAAAGTTGTCGAGGCGAACATAAATCCAATCACCAGGATAGAGGCAATTGATATTAACGATGCATCGGAGAGAGTCCTGGCAGAGGACGTTGTGGCTACTTTGAGTATCCCCCCCTTTAACCGGGCAGCTATGGATGGTTATGCCGTTAAAGCCAAAGATACCTTTAATGCCGGTCAGTTCAGTCCCAAGGTACTGAATCTCGTTGGGGCGCTACAGGCGGGGGAAACACCTAAGAAGAGGGTGAACACGGGAGAGTGCATTCAAATTGCTACCGGGGCAATGATGCCCGCGGGCGCGGATGCTGTGGTTATGGTTGAGGATACCGAATCCGAAAACAACAGGATAAAGATATTCAAATCATCCTACCCGAAGGCTAATGTGGCTAAAATAGGGGAGGATATCAAAGAAGGAGAACCGGTCCTGAAGCGCGGGTTTGTGCTAGATGCAGGGAAGATTGGCGTGCTTGCCTCTCAGGGCATAAGCCAGATTAAGGTCTATGAAAAACCGAAGGTGGCGGTGCTCACTACCGGAGAGGAAGTGGTTGAAGTTGGTCAGAAGTTAGAGCGAGGGCATATCTACGATATCAACTCCTACACAATCGCCTCAGTGGTCAAGGAAAACGGCGGTATCCCTCTCAAGCTCGGAATTACCGGCGATAATGCCAAGGCACTCAGAGCAACAATCACGAAAGCCTTGAAAAACGACCTGGTAGTTATTTCGGGAGGTTCATCGGTAGGCGAGAAAGACATGCTGATTGGTGTCCTTCAGGACTGGGGCACGATTCTCTTTCACGGAATTCAGGTAAAGCCCGGAAAACCGACCATTTTTGCCCTGCTCCAAGATAAGCCTCTGATGGGAATGCCAGGCTATCCTACCTCCTGCCTGATTAATGCATATCTGTTTCTTTTGCCGGCGATAAGGAAGATGGCTCACCTGCCACCAAGAAGAGGAGAGACTGTTGAGGCTAAGCTTTCGCGGAGAGTCCCTGGTAGCGTGGGCAGAAAACAATTTCTCACCGTTAAGATTGATGGTGATGAGGCTGTCCCGGTATTCAAGGAATCGGGGGCGATAACAAGCATCGCCAAGGCAGATGGCTACATCGAGATAGCGGAGAATATCGATTTGCTTGAGAAAGGCGAACCAGTTACCGTAACACTGTTCTAAATTCAACTATAGCGTCATTGCGAGTCCCAATGAAATCGGGACGTGGCAATCCGGATGTGTGGGGAAGAGATTACTTCGTCACTTTAGTTCCTTGCAATGACCACGATGATTGAGAAGAATCCCTCTCTGGACTTGCTTGACACCCAAATAGCTAATCGCTACAATATCTTTTGTGCCGAGGTAGCTCAGGTGGTAGAGCAGCGGACTGAAAATCCGCGTGTCACCAGTCCGACTCTGGTCCTCGGCACCACATACTTGTATAAGATGCGGAAGTAGTTCAGCGGCTAGAACGCCTCCTTGCCAAGGAGGAAGTCGCGAGTTCGAATCTCGTCTTCCGCTCCAACATCTTTAGTAGTGCACGCTCAAAAGTTCACACAATTAGTATCAGCAGGCCGTCCCTTTCTTTGTCTAATTATCTGCCTATTTTGCGAGAGAGAATTGGGAAATAGGAAACAGGTATGAAGAAGGATTTTTATCTGTCATTAATTGCCGGATTAATACCAATAGTAGTACTTACCACTATTGCGATGACGCAACTTGGACGATATTCATATACTGAGCTCGGTGGAATAATAATATTCATTCAAGCTGGCTATGTAATACTCTTGCTTCCTTTTGCTCTAATATTTTTACTACTTAAAAAAGGGACAATTGCCAAAGGGTTATTGGCGAGTTTTGGTATCGGTTTCTTTGTCGCTTTAATTGTAATAGGTATGGGTCTATAGACTAACACCTAGAACTTCAGCGAGAAGAATATCAATCTCTATTTAAAACAAATAATTATTTTTCAAGGTAATCTAATCCCCACTCATACGGATTGCTTCGCTTCGCTCGCAATGACAGAAAGGTGATGCAATTTGCTCCAACTTACCTTCCCTGTTAAAATGTAGGTATGAAACTGGGTGCTTTTAATGTTAACGAGCCTCTGCCCGAACTGAACGAACCCCATGCGCTGGCAGTACTGCAACCCTGGATAGATGCGGGTAGCGTGGGGACGCTGGTACTTTCGTGGCTCGAGACGCACTTCAAAAGCCAGGAGTTAGCCATGCTATCGAAGCCAGGGGATTTCTTTGACTTCACTCGCTACCGCCCCACTAGCTATTTCGTGGAAGGCCGCCGCCAGATGACCATTCCAAATACCTACGTTACCTTTGGCAAACAGAAAGCAGGGAATGACTTTCTCTTCATCCACCTTCTAGAACCTCACGCCCATAGCGAGGTGTATGTTGAGTCGGTATTACGACTCTTAGCAAAGTTCGGCGTCAAAAGGTATTGCCAGGTCGGGAGCTTCTACGACTATGTTCCTCATACAAGACCTTTATTAGTGACCGGGGGAGCGGTTGGGGAAAAAGCAGAACAGCAACTCGACAAACTTGAAACCGAACCCAGCGATTACCAGGGCCCCTCCACAATTACCTCACTGATATCACAGCGCGCACCAGACATGGGGATTGAAACCATGAGTCTCATGGTGCACCTGCCCCAGTATGCCCAACTGGATGAAGATTATATCGGAACAGTACGAATTATGGAAATGCTTGGTTCGCTGTATGCTCTGCCGGTAGATAAGACTTATATTGAGAAGGCTGAGCAGCAACTGGAGCAGATTAACCTGGCACTGGAGAAGAACCCCGAACTCAAGGTAATTGTCAAGCAGCTAGAGACCAATTACGAAGCACGCGCCACGAAGAAGGAAGATGAGAAATCACCCCGTCTATCACCTGAGGTAGAGAAGTTTCTCATAGAGATGAATAAACGCTTCAAGGAAAGCTAAGCGGCGGGACAGCGTACCCTGTATCTGTCAGGGTAGGTTCGAAACCTTCTTCCCCAGCCAGAAACTTCTTTGTCCAGATTTAAGATACAATGCCGAAAATAAGTCACATCTGTTACCTCTGCGGTAGTAAGCAAGCTGAAACAAGAGACCACATTTTCCCAAAGAACTTGTTTCCTAGACCATTACCATCCAATCTTCCAACTGCTCCATGCTGTCAGAAATGCAATAATTCTCTCGCGGATGATGAAGAAATATTTAGAACCCTTGTCGCTTCAGGAAAAGCCTATGAAACTCCGTCAGGGCGTCGTATTTGGGACGAACGTGTGCGCCCAAGCCTACAGCAGAATAGACGCAGGTTCAAGTCACTCTTGCAGAAACTTGTGATAGTAGTAAAGTTATCTTCAGGTGATAATACTGTAGCATTAGAGATTGACCAGAACCGTGTTAATAGCATACTGAACAAGATAGCAAAGGGGTTATACTACCTAGACACAGGAGAACCGCTACCCAATAACGTGAAGCTTCTGTTCAGATATGCTGGAGACGAACCTCGAAAACTCATCGAACCGCCCTTGGATGAGGCAATAAAAGGTGCCAAAAGAACGGTTCTGGGAGAGAACGTTATAGCATACTATAGAAACATCGTTGAGGGTGACCCAGCCAACTCTATGACGTGGATTGTGTTTAACCGCTTTCATAGCTTCTTTATATTGACATACACTGAGAATGTCTTAGAAAAAGCGGATTAGTTCTCGGTTAGCTTCAGAGATTTTGTGAGCAGTTCACGTAATTTTGGCACCAAATCGGGACGCAAAAAATTCGATATGTGTCCTGAGTGGCTAGCCCGGTTTATATTTTCCTACGTTTGTTAGAGATATAGTCCACCAACAGATATTGCCCCAGGCTATCGGCGCTGGTAAAGAATACCCGCCCTTTATTTATGCGTGCCATCTGGGTGGCAAAAGCATTGAGAAAGTGACTATTCTCGAGCATAAAGGTATTGATGACGATACCCTTCTGAGTGCAAGCCCTTACCTCTCTCAGCGTTAACTGGAGGGTACGAAGGCTGGGAGGATACTGGAAAAACATGTTTCCGCCCTCGATGTGAGCGGTAGGCTCTCCATCCGATATCAATATTATCTGTTTATTGGTGCAACTATCCCGGGACAGCAGTTTTCGGGCTAAGAGGAGTCCATCCTGGATATTGGTGTACGGGTCGAACTCATCCCAGCTCATATAAGTCAGGTCATCTTTCTTTATCTGCCGGGCATAACTCGAAAAACCTACGATGTAAAGGCTATCCTTAGGGTATTGGGTCCTGATGAGACCATCGAGGGCAACCGCCACCCGCTTTGCCGCCTGAAAGTTACCACGCATCGGCATAGACAGACTCAGGTCCAGCATCAAAACAGTTGCCGTCTGCGTCAGAGCCTCTGTCCGGAACACCTCGAAATCCTCAGCAGTCAGCTTCACCGGTATTCCTGATTCCCGATAAATAGCATTCATAATAGTCTTCTGCAGGTGAAGCTGAAAGTCGTCGCCGAACTCATACTTCTTGGTTTCGTCTATCCTCTCACCACCGATACCTCTCAAATTCAGATTATGAGTGCCGACGCGGTCCCTCCTGAGCTGGGCGAATATGTCTTCCAGAGCCTTCTGCCCGATTTTCCGCATACCGCGGGGAGTCAACTCATACTTACCATCTTTCCAGCGAATGTAACCCGCTTCTTCCAGAGTTCGCGTTATATTGCGCAGCCTCTCCAGCTCTTCTGCCGCCTCATCTCCCATCAACTCCTTGAGTAGCTTCTCATCCACAACATCCAGGGAACGGTTAGACTGTGATTCCCTAAGCTGCGTCTCCAGCTTATCCATCTTCTGCAGCATTTCCATCAGCTTCAGTGCCTCATTGTATGAGATAGATTCCTCGCCGGAGAAGGGATATTGTTTATGCAACCCATCGCTGGGATAGAGAGCCTCCAGATTAGCCGCTAGCTTGGCAAGCTCGTATTGCGTAGCTTCATCAAGCATTGATTTCAACAGATTGTCTAGCGCCTGTCTGTCTGCGGGAGAAAGGCTATCCAGTAAGGACTGCGCCTGTGCCATCTGGCTCTGCAAACGCTCTATCAACTCATCCAGATTCTGTGGTGGTTGCGGTCCGAAGAAGTCGCCGAACTGCTCCATAAATTTATCGAAATCGGGTTTTTCCTCTCTCATGCGCTGCTCTAACATCTGGTTTACTGCCTCAACCAGATTTCTCATACCGGCTAAGGTATTAGCATCCATATTCTGGAATCTCTGCATCAAGTCTCGACCATATGATTCCATCGCATGCTTTTTCAACATATCCATAAGTTCCTGGAACTGTGCTCTAGCGTCACCGTCCATGAAATCATATTTCGCTAATTCCCCTATCTGACCGCCAACGTCCGGAGGCAAGCTATCCAGTTTCTTTAAATTTTGTGCTGCCATATCCTCGATGGTCTTTAGCAACCTCTGCTGTACTTCCGGGCTCATCCCGCCCACACCCTCTTTAGCCTTCTGCCCCGCCTCGTCCAGCTTCTTCTGGATGCCACCGCGCTCTGTTTTCAGTATGTTATCTAATTTCTGGCGTATCTCATCCAGGACTGACCCGAGCTTGTACTTATCAAGCTGGCTTTGCCTTCTCTGGCGTAGTCGTTGCAGCAACTCCTGTATGCCCGGTAAGCGTCTTCCCTGCCTGCTATTGATACCAGCACGCTGCATCATACGCAGGACATAAGACATATCCCCGTATGACATCAGGTTACGTCCAAGCTCATCCATAAGCTCGTCGGCATCCAGGTCGAATAAATTCTGACTTCCGTCCCATTCTGAATAACGATATATGCTCATATCAACGCCGATAAACAGTTTTGCCTTCGGATTGAGTTTTATTCAGTCTTCGATTTAAGTGGAGCCCTTCAAGAACAAACTCCACGGCTGAAGCTATAGACTCGGGCCTCTCAGAGTCACCTACCACTTTTATTACGTCAGCCAGACCCACCATCTCCTTAACATTACGCACGTAGGACTTGGCATTCATCGTATCCGAAACCTCTACGCTAAAGCCGCCACTGAACTGCGCCACTAGGTCCTCCAGATTATGCGCCTTATAATAGCGATTGAAAACGTTGAGCACCGCCCTTTTTATCAGGTCGTCAATGGCTTTTTCCTCTTTGGTCTCCTCGAAACTTTCCAGTTCTATCTTACCGGTCGTAGACGAATGGATATACGGAAGGTCACTGATGCGAGGCACCGCACATTTCTCACCCAGCCTGACCGCTCGCCTAACGGCATTTCCGAGTATGGTTTCGTAATTGGCAATCGATACCCTGACACTTACCCCGGAACGCTGGTTAATGTCCGGACTCTTCCTGCCGAGATGAGTCACCTCGGCGATAATCTCTTTCATATACTGGGGGATATAGGTCTCGAGTTTATCATCGCTGAACTGCTGACGCTCCATTTCCATGATGGCGATTTCATCTTCGATAGTGGTGGGATAGTGAGTTCTGACTTGAGCACCATACCTATCCTTGAGCGGAGTTATAATCCTGCCCCGGTTGGTATAGTCTTCCGGATTAGCACTAGCAACAAGCAATATATCGAGGGGCAGCCTGATACGATATCCCCTAATCTGAACGTCCCTCTCCTCCATCAAATTAAAAAGACCAACCTGCAACCTTTCTGCCAGGTCAGGCAGTTCGTTAATACAGAATATGCCCCGGTTAGTCCTGGGGACCAAGCCATAGTGGATGGTCAGTTCATCCGAGAGATACCGTCCCTCCGCCACCTTGATGGGGTCTACATCACCAATCAAATCAGTGATAGCGATATCCGGTGTAGCCAGTTTCTCTCCATACCGCTCTTCTCGGGGCAGCCAGGCAATTTTGGTGGCATCCCCCTCTTTAGCTACCTTATCGCGGCATCCCTTGCATATCGGGTCAAAGGGACTATCGTTGATTTCACAGCCCTCGATTACCGGGAGTTCCTCATCGAGCAGATTAACCAGCAACCTCATAATTCTAGACTTGGCTTGTCCGCGCTCGCCAAGGAAGATGATATCCTGCCCCGAGATTATAGCGTTTTCAATTTGAGGAATGACCGTATCATCGTAACCAATTATCCCGGGGAAAATATCCTTTTCCTCCGTTATCATAGCGAGCAGGTTACGCCTCATTTCCTCTCTAAGTGACACCGGCTGGTAACCTGATGCTTTGAGCTCACCAATAGTCCCTATCTTATTCCGTCTAGCCATGCCCACCTCCCAAATGTTACGGATTACCTGCTTTGCGCTTCTTGCCCACTTCATAAGCAATCAATTATTTATTTTACCACAGGGTAATGCCAACAATAAAATAAAGTGCAAGACAACCATTCTTAGCAATCTATGAACGCTCTTATACTTGGGTTGTTTGGCAACCGATTATTTGTCATTGCCACGTCCCGATTTCATCAGGACTCGCAATGACACCGAGAACTTAGATTGAGGTTGTTAGCGACCCTATCCCCTTAATCCCCTTCCCCTGAGGGGAAGGGGAAGTTTTGGAAAAGGGACTTCGTCCCTGTTAGACGCCCTATACATTTGAGGCTTCGCCCTCTCTAGAAACTTTCCCCTCCCTTGTAGAGCTGTGCCTCAAAAGTCATTCTGAGGAGCAAAGCGACGAAGAATCCGTTCTCGAAAGAATAGGGTAACTTCGCTAACGCTCTCAATGACACCAACAACTTAGATTGAGTGAAGGGGTATCTACTGTCGCCTAGCCATAAACGCCCGCTTTATATTATAATAATAGTAAGTGAACACAAAAAACCAAAGTTAAGTGGGGAGGAATTCATGTGGCTTCAAACTAGGATGTTTTTATTAGTTGCCATTCTTTTTGGCATTCTTTATGGTGTGATTGTTGCTATCGGCACCTGGATGGGTGCGGGCAATGCTGTTTCTTATCTTATCTTAGCCTTCGTCTTCCTTGGCATTCAATATCTCATCGGCCCTTATCTGGTTGCCTTGACAATGAGGATTAAGTGGGTCTCAGAAAAGGAAGCCCCGGAACTCCACCGAATGGTGGCAGAACTTGCCCAGAGTGCCCACTTGCCCAAGCCCCGGGTTGGCGTCTCCCAGTTAGCTATACCTAACGCCTTTGCTTTCGGTCGAACACAGCGGGACGGGCGAATCTGTGTCACCCAGGGTATCCTGAATATATTAAGCCGGGATGAGCTTAAGGCAGTCCTCGGACACGAGATGTCTCACATCAAACACCGCGACATGGCAATCATAACCCTGCTTTCGGCGATACCAATGATAATGTACTGGCTCGCCTATAGCATGATGTGGGGAGGAGCTTTCGGCAACCGACGACAGGGGGGTAACTATGCAGTGCTAATCGGGCTTGGTGCCTTCCTGCTCTATTTTATTACTAACCTCCTGGTGCTTTATGGCTCCAGGATACGTGAGTACTACGCTGACCTGGGGAGTGTTCGATTAGGGGGTGAGCCGCACCACTTGGCTACTGCCCTTTATAAACTGTCCTACGGAAATGCGCGCTTCAAGGATAGAGAGGAAATGAAGCGAGTCGAGGGAGTCAGAGCATTCTTCATCAACGACCCTGCCCGGGCATGGTATGAAGTTAGAGAGCTATCACAAATTGACCGCGACATGAGCGGTACCATCAGCTATGACGAACTCGCCGAACTTCGTCAAAAGCAAGTGCGTCTGGGTACCGCCGATAAGATGATGGAGCTTTTCACCACTCATCCCAACATGCTGAAAAGGATAAAACATCTAGCAACTCTTAAGGTTTGATGCTCACGATGAGTGGTCATTGAGCATCCCAAATAGACAGGAGTGAAAGGAGTCTTTAACTATGACTACCGTAAATTCGGTTCTTGGGCCTCTTGACACGGCGGCTCTCGGCTTCACTCTTATGCACGAACACCTTATAGTCTCATCAGCGGGTATCCCTCAGAACTACGCCGAGCTTCTCGGCGCCGGATTCATGGACCGCATTGTTAAAGGATTAACTCAAGCCAAGGAGGGGGGAATAGACACTATTGTTGATGCCACCACCCTTGACCTTGGCCGAGATGTGACGGTATTGGCTGAGGCTTCCCGCCTCTCCGGTGTCAACATCATCGCCTGCACCGGGTGGTGGTTGGAATCACCTCGTTTTCTTAATGGTGTATCCGCTGACCAGTTTGCCCGGCTATTCATTCGTGAAATCGAGGAGGGGATAGCCGGCACGGGTATCAAAGCTGGAGTTCTCAAAGCAGCCAGCGATATCGCCGGAGTGACTGCCGGCGAGGAACGTGTTCTACGCGGCGTAGCTCGGGCACACCTTCAAACTCACGTTCCTATTATGCTGCATTCCTATTCACCAGGACAGGTGGGTAAGCACCAACTGGCCATCCTGAAGGAAGAAGGTATCGACCTGAGGAGAGTCAAAGTGGACCATTCCAATGACACTACTGATGTTGAATACCTTACCTGGATTTTAGAGCAGGGGTGCTATCTTGGCATGGACCGTTATCCAGGGCGCAACGTCAGTCCACTAAGCCGCACTAAAACGATGAAGATACTAATAGATGCCGGATACGCCGACCGCCTCCTTCCCTCCCATGACTGGTCACATGTGTGGATTAGGGCAGAAGATTCACCTATGCCAACACAAGAAGAAAGGGAAGCCAGCAACCCTTATGGATATCTTTACATGAAGAAAGTTGTTTTCCCTCAGCTTCGCCAGATGGGCGTCTCCGAGACAATATTGAACAGACTATGTGTGGATGGACCCCGGAATTTCTTCGAAGGTGTCTAGTGTTATTGAGTTTGAGTCACCAATGCGATTCACCTTGACATACTATTTACCATATTATGATAAATACCGATGAAAACCAGTGATTTTGACTATACCCTCCCCCCGGAGCTTATTGCCCAAACTCCGATTGCAACAAGGGACCAATCACGGCTTATGGTCCTAAACCGTAGTGATGGTTCGCTACAGCACCGAAGATTCTTTGAAATAGTTGATTATTTAATGGCAGGGGATGTTCTGGTATTCAATGACAGCCGTGTCATTCCTGCCCGTCTCACCGGGAAGAAGACTGACAGTGGAGGTAGAGTTGAGCTTCTCCTTCTTCGCCGGCTCAGTCCGAATACCTGGGAGACATTGGTAAGGCCAGGTAAGCGCATCAAGATTGGCACCAGGATTGAATTAGCCAGCGATTCAGCAACCGATGATGGACAAAACCTCAAGGTTACCGCTGAAGCAGTCGGGGCAGGAGAAGAGGGAATACGAGTGTTCAGCTTCTCTGATGAAACACTGTTGCCAAAACTAGGCGAAATCCCTTTACCGCCGTATATCCACCTACCGTTAAAGGAATCGGAACGCTACCAGACAGTTTATGCTAATGTGGCCGGCAGTGCCGCCGCCCCTACCGCTGGACTGCACTTTACACCAGAGCTAATTGACAGGATAAAGAGTAAAGGAGTCCGCTGTCTGTTTGTCACCCTGCACGTAGGGCTGGATACCTTTCGGCCGCTTCGGGAGAGTGACCCGCTTAAGCATACTATACATCAGGAATATGGGTTGCTAAATCAGGAAGTAGCCGATGAGTTATGTCAAGCCAAGACAGATGGAAGACGAATTATATGTGTCGGCACAACCTCGGTACGGCTGGTCGAAGCTGCAGCTCAAGCCAGTAGCCAGCTTAACCTACAGCTTTTCGAAGGCTGGGTAAACCTGTTCATTGTGCCGGGATACCGATACCGGATGGTCGATGCCCTCATTACCAATTTTCACTTGCCCAGAACAACGCTAATGATGCTGGTTACCGCCTTTGCTGGCAGAGATTTCATCAAGCAAGCCTACCAGGAGGCGATAGCCCAGCAATATCGCTTCTACAGTTTTGGCGATGCGATGCTGATTTTATGAGAGAACATTAGGTCTGAACTGCTTCAGATAGATTGGTGACACCTGTAACCATAGCCTTTTCCCTTATACGGGTCAACCCTATCCCCTTTATCCCCTTTCCCTTACCCAGGGAAAGGGGAAGTAATTTCTAAGAAGGGGGGCTTCGCCTCCCTTCTTTTATCTATCCTCCCCTCGCCTTAAAGGAGAGGGGGGATTAAGGGGGTGAGGCAAAGACATAAAATATGCGTAAAATTAGATGAATAAATGTGTCACTAATCATATGAACGAGTACAAGGTATTGACAAGACACTCTCCCAGTGATATAGTAGGCAAACGGTTTCCGCAAACCGAGTCGATTAATATCAAAGAATATATGATATGGGTTTTGAAACGCAGGACGTAGAGAGAAAGGTACTCAACATTCTAAGAATCCTCGCCGACTCCCACGAGGCCCTAGGAGCTAGAGTCGTTGCTCGGAACTTGAAGGATCGCGGAATCGAACTAGGCGAAAGGGCAGTCCGCTATCATTTGAAGCTTATGGATGAGCGGGGATTAACCCAGCTTGTAGGGCCAAGAGAGGGTAGGGTACTCACTGAACAGGGTATTAGAGAGTTAAGTAATGCTCTGGTTCAAGACAAGGTCGGATTTGCCATCTCTAAGATTGAGCTACTCTCTTTTCGCACCAGTTTTGACCCAAGTAGGCGCACCGGCGTTATCCCAGTCAACATCACATTCTTCCCCAAGAAACAATTCGCCAGGGTGCTCGAGCTGATGAAGCCAGCTTTCGCTAAAGAGCTTTGTGTCAGCCATTTGGTGGCAATAGCTCAAGAGGGCGAGAAATTGGGAGATTTAACTGTTCCCGAAGGCAAGGTAGGTCTGGCAACTGTTTGCAGTATTGTCATTAACGGCACCCTCCTTAAGGCAGGAGTTCCTATCGATTCAAAGTTTGGTGGTCTTCTTCAGATGCGTAACAGCCAACCGCTTCGCTTTGTGGAACTTATCCACTATGCTGGCTCCTCCCTCGACCCTTCGGAAGTATTCATCAAAGCTCAGATGACCTCTGTCACTGAGGTAGCTAAGAGAGGTGAGGGTACCATACTAGCCAACTTTCGTGAAATTCCTGCTCTGTGCCGACCGATAGCTGAGGAAGTATTAGCCGGGCTCAAAACAGCCGGAATCAGCGGGCTTTTACTGATGGGCTCCGCCAGTGAAGTGGTGTGTCAGATACCTGTCGAACTGAATCGAATCGGCATGGTTTTAATCGGCGGTTTAAATCCGGTGGCAGCCGCTGCGGAAGCTGGGATTCAAGCTGATAATCATGCCATGAGTACGGTTATAGACTATCAGAGGCTAGTTAGATTTGAGGAGTTATGATATGCGTGAGGTAAAAATCATACCTTGTCTTGATATTAAAGATGGAAGAGTAGTCAAGGGAGTCATGTTTGAGAATCTTAGAGACGCCCGTGACCCGGTAGAGGCAGCGAGAGCCTATTGCCGTGAAGGCGCGGATGAACTGGTCTTTCTCGACATCTTCGCCACTGTTCAGAACAGAAAAACAAGACTGGAGTGGGTAAAGAAGGTCTGTGATGTAGTTACCATTCCCTTCGCAGTAGGTGGCGGCATAAGTAGTATTGAGGACATGAAGGCTCTATTGGAACTTGGCGTAAACAAAGTCTCAATCAATACCGCTGCCGTCATGACGCCGGAGCTAGTGCGCAAAGCTGCTAAAGAGTTTGGCAAAGACAAAATTGTGGTTGCCATTGATGGGAGGAAGAACCAGCCAAACAAGGGTCGTCCCCGACTTGAGGTGGTAGTGAAAAGCGGCACCGAATCGACCGGGTTAGATATTGTAGATTGGGCGAAGAGAGTGGAGGCACTAGGAGCCGGGGAGATTCTACTTACTAGCAAGGACGCCGACGGAACAAAAGAGGGATACGACTTGGAGATGACTAGAGCCGTGGCTGAGGCAGTTCGTATCCCGGTGACCGCCTCGGGCGGCGCCGGCAAGTTGGATCATTTCTATGAAGCTGTTGTGACAGGCAAGGCGTCAGCCGTTTTGGCTGCCTCTATCTTCCACTTCGGTGAAATCTCGATAGCTCAGGTCAAGAGCTATCTACAACAAAGAGGAATACCGGTCAGGAATTAGTTTAGTTGAATTAAGGAGTGTCAAAGATGAATCTACTGCGCCCCAATTCTGATGAAGCTACCAGAACCGCCAATCGTTCCAGGAGTGTGTCACCTGCCAGTGGAATTTGCTCCCGCTGTCTTGACGGCTGTACCGGGAACTGCGAGGTCTTCAAAGCAACCTTTCGTGGCAGGGAGTTGATCTATCCCGGCCCGTTTGGTGAAATCACTGCAGGGGCTGATAAGGATTACCCGGTTGATTACTCGCATCTCAATATTCAAGGATACGCCCTGGGAGCTAAAGGATTACCGGCTGGAGTTGCCGGTAACCCAGACACAGCCACCTTCCCTAGCGTTGATACTGGGACTGAATACGGTTGGGATATCAAGGTCAGGATGAAGGTTCCGATTTTCACCGGAGCCCTCGGTTCCACAGAGATAGCTCGCAAGAACTGGGAACATTTCGCGGTTGGCGCCGCCATCAGCGGCGTTACGCTCGTCTGTGGCGAGAACGTTTGCGGTATCGATCCCCAGCTTGAGCGTGACGCCAAGGGCAAGGTTACCTCATCACCAGATATGGACCGCCGCATCGAAATCTACCGGCGTTACCATCGGGGATTTGGCGAAGTACTGGTTCAGATGAATGTCGAAGATACCAGACTGGGTGTTGCTGAATACGTCAGTAAGAAGCACGGTCTGGACACAATCGAGCTGAAATGGGGACAGGGTGCCAAATGTATCGGCGGTGAGATAAAAGTCAACAGCCTGGAAAGGGCGCTGGAGCTTCAGAAGCGTGGTTACATGGTCACGCCTGATCCTACAAACCCGTAAACCCAGGCAGCCTTCAAAGACGGCGCGCTCAAGGAGTTTGAACGTCACAGTCGGCTTGGCTTCATTGATGAGGAAGACTTTTACGCTGAGGTTAAGCGTCTTAGAGACCTAGGCTTCAAGCGTGTTACCCTGAAGACCGGTGCCTACTCGTTGCGGGAGCT
>JAZDPB010000144.1:0-2793 GCA_043797985.1 Chloroflexota bacterium | reverse complement strand
GTACGGTGTAATAAACCTCTAGTCTGGGATAAGCAGGACAAACCACACCCGGGCGGTTGGAGGGTGCATCGTCGTCTTGGTTACGGCAGGAATGCCGTCACCTCCTGTGAAATCCTTTGCTGGGAATGCTATCAAAAAGTAACTCAGAATCTCTAGAAAGCCGAGATAGTTAGGAAAAGCACAACACGCTATCTGGCCCATATAGAAGCTCATCTATCGAATGGTTACTACCTTACTGATGGCGTGTTTAAAAAATGCATAGACACCTAGTGGGCCAGGTGTAAACTGAGATTATTAGTATGTATCAATTTGACACCGAGCGTTACGTAGGCTAACGGTATAAATGATGGCCGATATTCTAATCAAAATAATAAGTCAGAATGGGTTGCAAAATAAAGATGATAGAGTGGTTATCCTGCCTCCAGTGTCAATGTTTTGCGGTTCGAGAGCGTGGAAAACAGTCTACCAGATGTATACTTCGTCCTGATTCACCTCAAATCGACCGAAGCAATAAGGACACTGGAATATTACCCTACTTAAAGTTTGCCCAGACCTCTCTATTTGAGCTATCGAAGCATAGTTATCATCTTTTGGACAACGAGCAACCATGGTGTATTTATATCCAGTCTGCGTGTCAACAAGGGTAGAGTTTGACCTTGGGCGAACATCTTTTTTACCTTCTCACTGTCTTTGATTGGCTCCATAACCCACCTCCGATAGTGCTGCAGCCTGACACCGCTCTAACTCAATACTATAGCTAATAAACCTTACCTGTCAATCTCCAACACTTCATCGAATTGTTGTTTCCAATTTGCCCTTTTGTATAGTAGGGTAACAACATACTATATTCCTGAAGGTCAATAGCTCCAGCCAAAATTCTTTCTGTTTCTCACATCGGTGGGCAGACCCCAGCCTCTTTTCACCTGGCTCCCAACTTAGCGGTTAGATACGGGTTCATCCGCCTAGGCGAAGTCCCATCATACCTCATACGGGTTTGGCCAGGAGGGCAGGGGCACCATGTTGTGCACACGGGTTTACTCGTATGAGCTCCCAAAACGTCAATCGGCGTCTCCCTGCCCACCCTGATGTATTATTTTATTACCTCCAATATGTTAGACTGCTACCAGTGCCGATTCTGGTTCTGGAACCTGATAATAGGTCTGATTCTTAACCATGGCAAAGGCCAAACGCAACAGCCTATTTAGTGCTGCCCCGACAACTTCCCTTCCAGTGAGTGGATTGGCATGGGCCGGTCTCTCTCGCCTCTGCTTGGCCCAAGCACGGAAATCAGAGTTGAATCGCAGCATTGGTATGACTGATGTCCATGCACAGTATCTCAATACCGGGCGTCCCTGCTTACTCATCGGTGTTCGTGATCTCTTCTTACCTGCTGATTCCGATTCAGTGGGATTACTGCCAGCCATCTTTATCATTTGCTTAGCGCTCCGGTACAGCTTGAAACAGCCGAGTTCTGCCAGTAACCCGGCAACAGCAATATAGTTGAGTCCCCTTATCGAGAGCAGATACTTTCCTTCCTCTGTTTCATCCACTAGTCTAACCAGTGTCCCCTCTATGATGCCAGTCTGCCGCTTAATGAGCTCGAGTTTTTCTACCAAAAATGAAATCTCACATGACACCGATCGGGCACCGGCATCGATCCCGATTGATGCTCTCGATGAGTGATGAAGCGTCCTCAGTTTCCTTCGCATAAGTCGGCCCAGATGCCTTGATTCGATTGCAGCTATAAATTCCTCTTCTGTCATCCCGGCAATCACACCGGGGATTGAGCAGGTAGAGAGCACGCTTATAGATGTCAGCCCACAAGGGTTTTTGAAGACATGGGTGAACTCAGGGAAAAGGCCGTCAAGGAGCCCTTTGAGCAGGTTTGTTATTCTGGTCCTTTCCTTGACTAGCCGGCGGTAGGCATTGTGGTCGGTACGTAGTTCGGCATAAACTCCCTGCGGTATTTTACTCTCGGTGAACTCACCAGTGCATAAGAGCTGGGCAGCCACCTCGCTGTCTCGGTAGTCATTCTTTCTGCGATTGAGATCCTTCCCTTCCCGCCTCCGCTTCAAGGTAAACTGATTAATGAAACGGAATGGAATCCCTCGTCCTTCAAGGTAGTAGGCTATGTTTCGCCAATAGTGGCCTCCTGTTTCGATGGCGAACATGACACCGCGGCATCCCGATTTCACCATTTCCATTTTGGCATGGTCCAACATCGTTTCTAGACCTTCTCGGGTATTGTCGAACTTGAATTTAGCCTGGGTAGTGAAATCTTGAGTAATGGCCACGGCGGCATGCCTTTTCTTGTGAGGGTCAATCCCTATTATCAGGTATCCCTCAGGCACTTGCTTTCGTTTCCTGGCTGCAGTATTCTGCATTTTTGATGGCTCCTCCTACTTTAAATTTGGTGTTAACCTATACACCGTTCTTTCTATTGTAGCCGGAGCTATCTCCATAGTTACTCCATATACTAATCTAGCGATTAGTTCACTGTCTCTTTAAAACATTTCCATCCGGGGCATAATACAGTCAAGTTTTGTAATGCCCACCATACATACACCAAGCATAATCTCTCTTGAAATATTGGAATATATTGGAGTTTGATTTACTTCTATCAAGATTATAAGATATCCTCGTAAAAATGAATTATTTATATGTTTTTATAGACGTGTCTGGTAACTATGATTTTTCGCTCGCAGGGACCATGAGCATCGTAATTACAAGCACCTTGTGCAGTGACATCAATCCCGGGGTACTCGAATTATATGCAGTAAAGCATGAGGTAAT
>JAZDPB010000133.1:0-11823 GCA_043797985.1 Chloroflexota bacterium | reverse complement strand
AAAATTTCCTATGATACCGTTTTCACCGCCGCAGTGGTGGGTATTCCTTCGGGAGTAATAGTGTCAAGATTGCTCCATGTTATTGATAATATAGTTATCGTCAAATTACATCCCGAACTTGCTGGTAGTGTAATCGATTATACACGATATCCCGGACAAATTATTGGTGGTGCTGGTCTAACTATCTGGGGCGCTATTCTCGGTGCTGCCCTGGGTATCTGGATTTATAGTCGGTTCAGTAAGCTCCAGTTTGGTTACCTGGCTGACCTTATAGTACCGGGTCTTATACTGGCTCAGATGATTGGTCGGGTGGGCTGTACTATAAACGGTTGCTGCTATGGCCTGACAACCTCACTTCCATGGGGGATTATCTATACTCAACCTGATAGCCTTGCCCCTCTGGGGATAGCCCTTCACCCCACTACAGTTTACGAGATTATATATCTGGCAGTAACTTTTGGAGTTGTCCTCATATTAAGGGGGCGGCTCAAACCAGATGGCTCTCTCTTTCTTGTTTACCTCAGTCTATACTCTCTATGGCGGATTGGTATTGACTTCCTGCGAGAGGGGACTCCCTTTCTTTTTGGCTTGCATCAGGCTCAGGTCATGAGCATAATCGTCCTTGCGATAACCATACCCATACTCATCATCAGCATGCGACGTGCAAAAGCAACAGCTAAAGCGCAGGATAATCAACAAGCTACCCCCGGTGAACAGAGCGAGCTATAGAAAGAAATAAAAAGGGGCCGGTTATTTGATTACCGACCCCTTTTCAAGGCAAGCTCTGTATTAATCGGTCAGCTTAAGTAAGTCGAGGCGCCAGGGATAGGACTTACCCAGCACCGGCGTATATTCGGCAACTCTTGGCCCTATACCAAAAGTCGTATTAACCACCCAGAGGGGGCTTGACCATAACTCCTGCAGTTCAAGGTCGTTTATACTCTTACCTGCCACCTTTAGGGCTTGCTCGTCAGTGATGAGAAATGACGCTTCGATAGCTGCCTTTACCTTTGGATTTACTACACCATAACTGGAGGTGGAACCACCACCCATCATGCTGTAGAGAGCGAAGCCGGCATGCCTGATACCAATCCAGAACGGAGACCCACGAGCAACTATACCGTGCAGCTCTGCCGCCGGAGTGCCAACAGCGTAGAGTTTGCGACTGAGAGTCGCCGCCTCATACATCGCCATCTTGGCTCTTATGCCGACATCATTCAAATATGCCACCATGGGTTCAACATAGTACTTAGTCTCTGACGAGGCGGGATAGATGACATCAACGCCATTGGGATATCCCGCATCAGTCAGAAGCTGCTTAGCCTTCACCGGATCATAGGGTGGAGGAGGATACTGAGCGTCTAGGGCTGGGTCATAACCCAAATTGTAGGGAGCAAGAAAATGCCCCATTGGTTGATAACAACCATTGAAAACCTTCTCACACATTGTAACCCGGTCGATGGCATAGCTTGCTGCCTGCCGCACCCGTATGTCCTTCCACGGGCTCGGCTCGTTGGTATACGCCAGGTCGAGAAAGACTAAACTGTTGCCGCTATAGTATTTGACCACCATGCTACGAAGATTGGGGTCTCTTCTCAAATCAGGGACTAAGACTGGCTCACAGGGTACCATCATGTCGATTTCCCCTGTTTTCAGCATGGCGAAGCGGGTCGTAGCTTCTGACACCTGCTGCATTTTAACTCCCTTGATATAGGGAGTCTGGCGATAGTGGTTTTGCACCGCCTCAAGGGTGATAGACTCGTCTGGCTTAAAGCTGGTTACCTTGAAGGGTCCTATACCAATGGGATTAGCGGCAAACCCATCCTTACCCACGCTATTATAGTAACCCATGGGCATTATCCCTAGCCTATCGGCACAGCGATCCAGAAATCCCGGATAAGCCTTGTTAAACTTAATGGTAAATTGATAATCACTGTCTACTATGGTCTCACTGATATTATCGCGTAGCTCAGGGGTATAGCTATTCAGGGCTTTCGGGTCGCGGTACAAATCGATGGAGAATTTAACATCCTTAGCCGTAAATGGGTCACCATTATGAAACTTGACCCCTTGGCGCAGGGTGAATGTTATCGACTTAGCATCGTCAGCAATCTTCCAGGATTCAGCCAGGGCAGGAACATAATTGCTGTTAACGTCCCGCTTAACCAGGGAGTCCCATATCATGTCCACGATGGAACCGGCAGCAATCATATTGGTGGTGACCGGGTCCATTTTGTTGTTAAAGGCAAACCGATTATATACTACTCTGAATATGCCGGCGCCTTCCTTCGCCACTGGTTGTTCACCAGTTGGCTGCTCACCGGTTGGTTGTTCACCGGTCGGTTGCTCACCGGTCGGTTGCTCGGTGGCTGGCCCACACGAAGCCAGCAACAAGCCTATTACGGTAAGTATGCCGGCCACTGCCAGCAACTTACTCTTTCTCCTAATCAATTTTGACACCTCCTAAACTCTTGAGTAACTAAATTGACTTCTTTCCTGGTTTCGTACCTGTTACTTAATCGACCACCTCCTCTCTTTAATTTTCGTGTATTTATCAGGCGAAAGTATACTACCAGCTAGAACAATAGTCAAGCTATTTACTGTTTGTTTATATCTGATTCACAACACAACTCGGACGTTCAAAACAACCATCATTTGCTCTCCCAAAACCCTCACACGGTCAAAGAAGAACAGGTAAAAGCTCCCAGCGCCCTTGACATACCAAAATCCACCAAGTATGCTACCAGCAGTGAAAACTACTTCGCAATTACCCATAGACCTGTTGTCACTGCGAGTATGAAAAGTGAAACGCCTTTACAACGGCTAAGAGAGGTAGCCCTGCTTTTTCTCAGGTTAGGGGCTACCAGCTTCGGTGGTCCGGCCGCTTACATCGGACTGATGCACCATGAGATAGTCGTTCGCCGCAAGTGGATAGATGACCAGAGGTTCTTAGACCTGATGAGCGCCACCATGCTTCTGCCGGGGCCGAACGCCACTGAAATTGCCAGTCACCTGGGGCTAATTCGCGCCGGGTGGCGGGGTCTTATCGCAGCCGGCGTCCTTTTTATCCTTCCGGGTACAGCTGCGATTATAGTAATTGCCTGGGCTTACGTCACATATGGTTCATTACCTGAGGTAGGTTGGGTACTATACGGAGTCAAACCGGCGGTTATTGCCATTATTGTCCAGGCAATTTGGTCTCTGGCAACAAGGGGATTCAAGAAACCCTTGTTGATTATTGTCGGACTGGGGGTATTAGTTTTACATCTTCTTGGTTTGAATGAAATATTGCTCCTTTTAGGAGGGGCGACTCTAGTTTTGTTAATACAGTCTGGGTGGCGATTTTTTAGGCAAGGAAAGATAACCCTACTTATCATCCCTGCCCTGTTGCTGAAATTGCCTTTATCCGGGCTCGCTACCGGTGCCGTAGTCTTTAGCCAGACTACCCTCTTCCTTACCTTTCTCAAAATTGGAGCTACTCTATTTGGTACCGGTTACGTTCTACTAGCTTTCCTGAGGTCGAATTTCGTGACTGGACTCGGGTGGCTAACCGATGCTCAAGTTATCGATGCTATCGCTGTTGCCGGGCAAATCACCCCGGGACCGGTGTTCAATAGCGCAGCTTTCGTCGGCTATCTTTTAGGCGGCTGGTCGTCAGCTTTGCTCGCAGCACTGGGTATATTCTTGCCATCCTTTATTTTAGTCGGTTTACTGAGCCGCTTCTTACCCACTATACGTAAATCTTCGTATGCCGGTTTCTTCCTGGACGGCGTCAATGCCGCCGCGCTTGGACTGATGGCTGCAGTAACGATACAACTAGGACAGGTGGTGCTGGTGGATATTTTCACCATTATCCTTACGCTCGTCGCTCTGCTACTCGTGCTCCGGTTGAAAGTTAACTCAGTCTGGCTGGTTCTGGGTGGAGGAGCTCTGGGAGTAATCTACAAACTAATATTAGGCTAATTTTTGAGCTATGCAAGAGGCTTATTCGATGTTTGGATTCATAAGTTAAATTTAGCCTTAAGGATTTCAGAAAGCGTCCTGAGATACATAAATGCCTTCTCAACCTGGCGTTCCTCGACCGTTAAGTCGAGGTTTCCTTTATCCTCACACCCTGCCCTATCATTTTTAGCACCGACTCTCCCTACATTCTTGAGACAGCACCTCGCCGGAGCAATCAATGCTTGCTCAGCAATCTGCTTTGCCGCAAAGCCGGTGTTCAGTGCTACTACATCCCAATAACCCGAAAGTAACTTGGCCAGAGTTTCTGGAGTCTCTTTGGTGAGATTTTCCGAATCAGTGGGTACTATACCCCAGGAGATGATACCGCCATTTTTGAGAAAATCGGCGACGGCACCAGCATACCCTTTTGGCATAAGCTCAATCTGGTAGGCATCAAAGGACAGAAGCTCGACTCCCAGTCCGAGAAGATACGGTAGATTAACGCTGGCACAAAGGTGTAGCGCCCTGGGTCCGTCGAAGCCGGTAAGGAAGCTTTGATAGTCTTGTCTGGCTTGAACATCGTTATAACCGGAGAGACCGCTGAAGACCCAGCCTAATCCAGGCTCATCCAGCCAGACAAAGGCATTCCGGTTCTTCTGTTGAAGCTGGTGGTACTGCAGGTTAGCTTTCCTCTGGATGAAATCAAATAGCAGTGCCCGGACTCCCTCGTTATAAATGATAGGTCGGGAGTCCTCATCCGTGACTCTAAAGCCAAAACTCACCGGCCCGGTTACCTGCCCCCGAATAGCTGGATAGCCTTTGATGTCTTCAGTTAAAAACCGATGATATGCCACCGAATAGTTCTGACTTAAAGCAAAGGTTTCAGGCTTAGCCATCCTCTGAGAATAATCACCTAGCTCTCCTTCAAACCTGGCATTGTCGAAGCCTATCCGTTTCGCCTCAGCATCAACAATTATCCCCGGAAAGTTCTGTGATGTCTGGACATACATGTCTTCATAAAAGCTGATATTGGGCAGCTGGGGGCAGAAGGGTAAATCCAGGCTAAGAGCTAAACTCAATGCCCTCTCTATATCGGTGTGCGGCATAATACCCATAGCCGTAGTTTTGCAACCGGCTTGAAGGTTTAATCGCTTGGCTTCCAAAGAATCCTTCCCTCGCTCCCTAGAATAGATAATGAGCTATTAAATCTAATCTACCATGTTTAATCGAGTATAATCCAGAGAATTTCATAACCTCCCGGATCTTCTCCCTATAGCCGGGGGCATAACAGTGAGTTTTACATTTCTTACACATCGGCTTGGGGTCATAGGGGCACAGCAACAGCTTGGCGATGCCGTGGCTCAGCAGTTTCTGACAATCCGGGCACAATCGCCAACCTCTGCCGGTTAGAGCCTGCTGCAATCGTTCATCATTAATCCTGCAGACCGTTTTAGTTCCTTGACGATGATTTTCAGCACAGAAGATAGAGATGAAATCGCCCAGTATTCTTATGTCTTTACTTTTCTTTTTGTCCAGTCTTTCAAATATCTTGGGCATTCTCTCCTCAGGACTTCAGGTCACCCTTTATACCGATGGTTACTTCTTTGATGGGAATATCCTTACCACTCGATTTTACTGCTTCTTTTGCCATTTGCACCAGTCCCCAACAACAAGGTACTTCCATGTGTATTACAGACAGGCTCTTTATTGTTGACTGAGACAGGATATCGGTCAACTTCTTCAAGTGAGCCTGGAAGTCATCCAGTTTAGGGCAGGCAACTAATACGCTATGTTGCCTCAGGAAATCGTGATGAAAGCCAGCATAGGCAAAGGGAACACAATCTGCCACCAACACCACATCAGCCCCCTGCAGAAAAGGCGCTTTCGGTGGAACGAGGCTAAGCTGGACTGGCCAGTGACTGAGCATTGTCGGCTGGAATGGTGTTTCTCTCTGATGAAGCCCGGCATCTTCTCGCCTCTCAAACTGGGTAACCGCAGCCGAGGGGCAACCACAGGGAAGCTCCTCTCGAACAGGTTTCTTTTCTTCTTGGTGGAGCTTCACCGCCTCCTCATCAAACTCCTCGGCAGCTCTCTCTTCAACAGTAATTGCTCCCTGAGGGCATTCTCCAAGGCAAGCACCAAGGCCATCACAGTATTTCTCGCTAACGAGTTTTGCCTTGCCATTAATAATCTGAAGCGCACCTTCGGCACAAGATGGGACACAAGCACCGCAACCATTGCACTTCTCTTCGTCGATTTTTACGATTTTTCTTAAAGCTGTTGTCGTCATGATAACCTCCTTACTGAATATCCGGAGAGGCAGGTTTTACCGAGTCTCTCCCCTCAACTCTTTCCACCTCTCCTCACCGAGGCACTGGCGGGCTGAAGCGCACCAGTCAATACAGGAAGGTATCTTATCCCGATAGACCATCTCACCACACTTCCGGCATTTCACCTTCATCTCATCGGAGAAGATTTCAACCTCGGCACCGCAGCCCGGACATTTATGCACCGACACTCTTAGATTCCTCAAATCCTGACCCGGACACTTCATTGTCATTTTCTCTTACCTCCTCAAGTAATTGGTGTTCGTTTTTCTCGCCCTCTATTGGAGATATTACAACCTGCTGAAATCACATACCATGATTTAAATCATGTTTCAGTTGAATCCGTCTTATGCCAGATGGAAGCTAAACCGTGGGAGCCAGTTAGTCTGGGAATCCTATACTCGTGGTGGTCCTTCACTCAGTAGCCTGAGTTTCTGCTCGTCAAGAATAATCACTTTCCCCCGAACCGACCGAATTATCTTTCCCGCCTTCAGACGGCTCATCACCCGGATAGTGGTTTCGATAGTCGTTCCGGTCATGTCAGCAATTTCCTGTCGCGTAAAGGGAAGGGTGGGACCAATCTTTACGGAAAGCATCAGCAATACACTGGCAAGGCGCTGCTCAACCCTCTCTCCAGCCAGATTCTTAAGGCGGCTCTGGGCATCCCTGAGCCGTTCCCCAAGGACATTGATAATTCGTAAGGCTACTTCAGGGCGCTCAGCTAAAAAGGAAAGGATGTCTTCTCGCTTAATCCGCACTACTTTGGTTTCCACCGCAGCTTGGGCAGAAGCAGGATAGGGCTTATTTTCGAAAACAGCGACCTCGCCGAATATTTCACCAGGCCCGAAAAAGGCGATAACAAATTCGCTCCCCAAAGAGGAATGCTTAAGAACCTTCACTCTTCCCTCAGCAACAATATATAACCATTCGGGAGCATCTCCTTCCCAGAAGATGAATTCGGCGGGCATAAACTCACGCTCGCTGGCAAGGTTAGCCAACCTACAGAGTTCATCATCATCCAGGCTGGAAAAGATGGAGGCACGTTTTAGAGTTTTAGCCTTACCGCTTAACACCGAATTGACAATCCTCTTTCTTGGATACAAAGGCACCTACAGGACAGACACTTAGACACGCACCACACTCAAGACACTCTGATTTAGCCATAGGCTCGTCACCAAAGGTAGTGACCACTCGAGCAAAGCCACGATGGGCAAAACCAAGGACTCCTATACCACGCTGACGGCATACCCAAACACAACGACCACAGAGCACACACTTGTTCGGGTCATAGATGAAGGTCGGGCTACTGGCATCCACCGGTAATTTCCGCTCGAACTTTTTGAACCGCTCTACTTTCAGCTTAGCACCAAGATGGACAGCGAGCTTTTGCAGTTCGCAGGACCGGTTGCTGGTACAATGACCACAGTCAATCGGATGGGAGGAGAGAAGCAACTCAAATCCAGTACGAGCTAGCCTTAAAGCCTTTGCTCCTTTGGTATTTACTACCATCCCTTCCCTGACCGGTTCGGTACAGGCAGTGACTGGATGGCTATAGCCATCCACTTCAACAAAGCATAGACGGCACCCTGCTGTCGGCTCTGACTTATCTCGAATGGCGCACAGATTAGGGATATAGATACCATTATCCAGCGCTGCCCAAAGTAGCTTTTCGCCTTCACCGGCGGTTATTTCCTTACCATCAATAGTCAGAGATACAGTCCTCATATTTGCTTTTCCGGGACTGGTAGTTCGCTGGGAGGCGATAGCTTTATCACCGCAGCATATTGAGGAGGACATGCTGTGAGGCAGGTACCACACTTGACACACTTTTCTTGGTCAATGACCTTTATTCTCTTTTTATTGGTGGATATTGCCTCCACGGTGCAAGACCCGACACAGGCATCACAGGAGCGCTCGCATTTCTCAGGTATAATATAATAGGTGATGAGCTCTTTGCACATCAGCGCCGGACAGAGGCCCTCCTTAATATGTGCTTCATATTCATCCCTGAAGTAACGCAGGGTAGTTAATACCGGATTAGGTGCAGTCTCCCCCAGGCCACAGAGAGAGCCTGCCTTTACGTCCTGTGCCAGTTCACTGAGCATAGTGATGTCTTCCATTTTCCCTTTGCCCCGGGTAATTTCATTCAGGACTTCCAGCATCTGTTTCGTTCCCAGGCGGCAGAACGTGCACTTGCCACAAGACTCCTTCTGGGTGAATTCAAGAAAATAACGGGCTATCTCCACCATACAATCATCCTCATCCAGGACCACCATCCCTCCTGAGCCCATCATCGCCCCAGCATCGCTAAGCGAGTCAAAGTCAATGGGCAAATCCAGGGCAGATTCAGGCAGGCATCCGCCAGAGGGACCTCCTATCTGCACTGCCTTGAAGCGCTTGCCTTTTGGAATACCACTGCCGACATCGAAAATGACCTGGCGCAGGGTAGTGCCCATAGGCACCTCAACCAGTCCGGTATTAACTATCTTACCTGCTAGGGCAAAAACGGCGGTTCCCTTGCTCCCCTCAGTGCCCACGCTAGTGAACCAGTCAACTCCATTGTTGATTATTTGTGGAATGTAGGTTAACGTCTTTACGTTATTAATGACAGTCGGTTTGTCGAACAAACCTTGCGTAGCTAGATGGGGAGGGCGGGGGCGGGGATTACCCACATCCCCTTCTATAGAAGCAACCAGTGCCGTCGCCTCACCACAAACAAAGGCTCCGGAGCCCTGGAAAAGCCTGATGTCAAAGCTGAAATCGCTACCGAGGATATTTCTACCAAGGAGATTCTGCTTTCTCGCCTGTCGAAGAGCAACTCGTACTCGATGTACCGCTAAAGGATATTCGGCACGCACATAAATATAACCATACCTCGCACCGATGGCGTAACCGGCAATCGTCAGTCCTTCCAATACTGAATGCGGGTCACTTTCAAGAATAGCCCGGTCCATAAATGCGCCCGGGTCACCTTCATCACCATTACAGATTACATATTTGGGCTTGCCTGGAGCGTCACGACAGATTTGCCACTTCTTGCCCGCAGGAAAACCCGCACCACCCCTGCCCCGCAACTCCGACCTGCTTATCTCACCGATAATCTCTTCTAGTCCCATCTGGAGAGCTTTTGCCAGACCTGCATAGCCACCGTTAGCAATGTAGTGGTCTATCTGCTCCGGGTCAATTTGGCCACAGTTCTTCAGTATAATCCTTCTTTCATACTTCGCCCGAGGAAAATCAGAAAAGCTCGGAACGAGGTCATTTTCTTCCAGGGCACCGAGGAGGAACTCAAGACAAGGGTCATTGCCGAGAACGAACTCGTTGATTAGCCTCTCAGCTATCACTGGATTAACATGAGCGTAGCACATAGGTGGATAGCCAGGCTTGTTAATAATCACCAACGGTTCAGCGTAGCAGTGCCCCAGACAGCCGACCTCAATTACGAAGCAATCGAGGCTATGTCTCTTGACTTCGTCCTTTATTTTGTGGAGTACTTCCAAAGCCCCGGCAGCCCGGCCGCAGGTAGCCGTACCCACCATGATTACTGGCCTGCCACTACCCTGGAGTTCACTCCACCGTGATTCAGCCAGGCTTTTTATTTTCGCAAAGGCTGAAGTTACATTTTGAAGGCTGGCTATTTTCACCGGCTTTCTTTGCCCTTTTTCTCTTTTTCCAATCCAAACGAGAGCAAGATTCCATCTACCCTGGTAGGGTCAACCTTACCCTGTGGTTTATCATCAACTACCGTTACCGGTGCCATAACACAACAGCCAACACAGGCTACGGTACTCAGGTCGAACTCCCGGTCGGGGGTGGTCTGTCCGATATCAATGCTCAGTCTTCTCTTCCAAGCATCCAATGTAATGTAACCCCCCTTCATATGGCAGGCTGTCCCTAAACAGACCTTTATCGGATGCTTTCCTGGTGGATTGAGACGGAACTGATTATAGAAGGTAACTACGCTATAAACATCTATCGCCGGGATACCAAGAAATCGCGCAATCTCAAGCATAGCTTCCCGCGGAAGATAGCCTAACTTGTCTTGGACCTTCTGTAAGATAGGAATAAGATTTTCTTTTTTTCTGCCGACTCTACTCAGAATGCGCTTTGTGTCCTGCTTAACTGGAGCCTTTTCAGTAGTCAATTTTGTTCCTGTCTTTCAATTAACTCCTCTTCCCGATGGGAAAGGAGTTAAAGGGATGGGCATTCGCCTTAGCAAAACCTCGCTTTCAGACATATCCTCCTAGTAAATGCCGATACTGTCTCGCCCAGCTAACACCACAAATACGTCCGCTTGCTAATAACTACATGGGTATGCCAATTAAATCCCTCGCATCCACGAAAGCCGCCTCATCCATTTGCAAGCCCTTCTTAATAAGTTCTAATACCATCTCTTTTTCTTGAGGGAATTTATATCCACTGTAATCCTGCTTCAGCAGCGGTACGAGCATCCCCCCTGACCTATATGACGGGTTCAAGCTATGGTCGAAACAGACTCTAGAAGTGACCTGCAGATTCTCAATCATCAACTCGAGTTCTTGCAGACGCTCGTGCGGCGATGTCAACTCAAATTCTCCCTTCTCATAAGCCTGAAACATCGGCGTATCGTATCTGGGTATGAAGGGTCTTAATCTGATGAAGTGGGGATTTATCTCATTCAAGACGCGGGCGGTATTCTTAGCATGCTGAATCCATTTGCTTCTACCACCTAAGCCGGGCATAACATATTCGGAAAGCTCAAACCCTGCCTCAATGGCTTTCTTACCAGCCAGAATATGCTCTTCCGATGTTACCCCTTTATTTACGTAGCTAAGCAACTCATCATCGCCCGTTTCCAGACCAATATGTAGCCGGGAAAGGCCAGCTTGACGCAACTGGCTAAGCTCCTCCGGCTTTTTCTTGACAATGCTCTTGGAGCGAGCATAAGAAGTAATCCTTTCTATGTCTGGAAACGCTTCTTTTAGATACCTGATAACCTCCACTAATTGGTTAGTGTGCATAATCAGAGTATCGGCATCCTGCAGAAATACCGTCTTTCCACCAAAGCAAAGCCAATTGAACACATTGACTATGCTTTGAAGATTTATAACCTCGTCATCGGTTAACTGTTTTGCACCCCTGCCATAAGAAAGACTATTCTGGATTACAGCAGCCAATGGCTCCACTTTCCCGGCGTAGCCGAGCTTCCATGAGAGCGCTTTTAGTTCGTCGCTGATAGCCTTTACCGAGTCGATATCAGCTTTTACCTCTTCAACGGACCTCAGTTCAAACCGCTCATGATTATATAGTGAGCCATAACAAAAACCGCACTTGCTCCATGGGCAGTTCCTCGTGACTCTAAGCAATAAAGAAAAGCTCCCACCCTCGCTAGGCGGCCGTATCGGTCCAATCTCAAAGGAATGTCCCTTCAGCCTTTCTATATTAATTGTAGAGCGTTCTCCGGTAACTTCGGGGACATCTGTCATAGTAGTATCCCTCCAGATTCAATTATAATCTATTGCTAAGAAACGAGGCAAGCGAGATAGCACATTTGCTGGAGCTTGAAACAATGAGA
>JAZDPB010000114.1:0-6478 GCA_043797985.1 Chloroflexota bacterium | reverse complement strand
GCACTACAGACAATACCCAAGACTTTCATAGTAGATGCCTCCTTTCCTATACAGATTTAGTCCAATGCTTAATAAACATAAAGAATACTATATAATAATTTTCGTTTCATTTGAAATGTTCTCACCAATTAGATATGATAGCGTATTTTTGCTCAGTCTCGCTTATAAGTGTCATTGCGAGACCATTCCGATAAAGTCGGAAGGCGAAGCAATCTCGTACGAGCGGGAATGAGATTGCTTCGTCACTGAGTTTACACTGAGCAAAGCGAATGTGCTCCTCGCAATGACAGCTAAGTATTACTAAACACCCTCAAGTCATCCTGCATTTGACAGCGTAGGTTTTTAAGCAATAATATGCTTCATGATAAAGGTTGTCATTGTCTGTTTGGAACTAAAAGGAGGAAATCATGAGCATTAAACGGAGAATTACTTATGAGGGAATGCTGGCCGAGACCGTGGGCTTCTCTGGCTACCACGGCGATATCATTAGCGGATATATGGCCCGCCCCCTTGGTTCCGGCTCATATCCCGGAGTCATTGTTATCCACGAGGTATTCGGGTTAGTGGAGCATACTAAGGAACTGGCACGCAAGTTCGCTGCCCACGGGTATATTGCGATTGCTCCTGATTTGTATTCCCGGGAAGGCCCGGGCGACCTTGAGAAGGTGGTCGCAGCAGTCCGTCAGAGAGGCGGTATTCCCGACTCTCAGACAATCGGAGATTTGGAAGGAGCCGTCACGGCAATTCGTTCCATAGTTACCAGTAATGGCAAGATTGGATGTATTGGCTACTGCTCAGGTGGCCGCCAAACCCTGCTATTCGCCTGCAATACGAAGAATCTTGCCGCTGCCGTGGACTGTTATGGTGGGCGTGTGGTTACTGACGAGCTTACACCGGGCCAGCCTAAGGCCGTAATAGATATGTTGGCTGACCTGAGCTGCCCCTTGTTAGGCTTATTCGGAGAATCGGATGCTAATCCATCCCCGGCGCATGTAGCACGGCTAGAGCAAGAGCTGAAGAAGCACAACAAGAAATACGAGCTCAAGTCGTATCCTCCTGATACCGGTCATGGTTTCTTTGCCGACTACCGCCCCAGCTACCGACAGGAATCCGCGGTAGATGGCTGGCAGCGAATTTTTGATTTCTTTGGTCGCTATTTATCGTGAATGTCGTCAGTGATTGGCACTAAACACACACATACCGCTGAGCGATTTCTTGTAGCATTGATAGCCGGAGATGGATGAACCCTTACTCGGTCCAGCGTGGCACACCTACACATACCGCAGCCTCCCATTCCAATTCCGACATCTCGACTTCGAGAATGGCGGCGTACTCATCGGGTGATACGTCAAGCCAGGCTGTTACGGCTCCCGGTTTCAAAATAACGGACATGCGAACATCTTGAAGCTCTCCACACTTGTGATCGAAATGGAAGTTCACAATGTACTGCCGACGGCGACCGTCTGGTAGTTGCTCAGGTCTCAGGTTCTGCTTTCTACCAGCCTGGATACTGCTTTGATTCAACATCAGAAGCATTCGACGGTCGAGCACCTTCATTTTTACTTTCATCGCTGCCCCGCTTTACCGAGATTCACTCAGACCCACTAGTTTACGCAACTGGGCAGGTGTGTACTTGCCCGGTGGCTCCCGTTTAGCCGACATCTCTTGAGAGATACGTAAAAGCTTTTCATTAACCGGTGCCTGACTTCCCAGTTTCTTCGCCAGCCGGACAACCTCGCCATTGAGGAATTCAGTCTCGATAGTGCCCGTACCACGGGCAAGACTCTGCCAGGTTGAGCTTTGCGCTTCGGTGTCCAGCCTGCCTCGTAGCGGTTGAGCGGCCTCCGGTAGCTGCTTTGCCACCTCTTCCGCCGATACCCAGTGAATGTCTGCCTGTGCCAGAAGGTCGCGCAACTCCTGCTGCGCAGCGCGGATAATGAGGGCATTGTCGCCCCCTCTCGCATTGGTAATGGCACCGATAGCGTTACCTAAATTATCCATCAGCTTGCCCCACTTATAGGGCATAACATCCGGAGTGACCATCACGAGAAAACTAGCGGCGCGCAACTCTTCAGCAACAGCCTGAACGAGTTCATCGGTTCCTTGAGGATAGCACCCCATGACAAGCCAGCCAGGCGGGTCGCGGCGGGCAATAACCTCACCATCGTTGAGATAGACAGCGCCTATCCGTACCATTACCCCATACACCATCGGAAAATGCTCAGCTACAACTTCCTCATTCCGCACCCCGTTCTGAAAACAGAAAATGGGGACTAAGTTGGTTATTGCCATCAGGTCACTGAGGGCTTCTTCTGTATTCTGACTTTTCATACTGAGAAAGACTACGTCATCCGGCCCAAAGTTAATCTCGTCGGGGCTGGTTACCGCCGGCAGCCGCACAATGTGAGTACCTGTAGGGGTAACAAGTCGGAGTCCTTTCTTGTTGATTGCTTTGACATGGCCAGGTCGACCAATCAAGACCACCTCGTGCCCGGTGCGTGCCAGATGCCCTCCTAATACACTTCCAATCCCTCCAGCTCCGTAGATAATCACTCTCATAGTCTTCTCCTATTATGTTAAGTTGGTCAGCCTTCTGAAACTGACCAATCACCATTTTAGACCATACTGAAATCGCATACAAGGAGCAAAGTGTCACAGCATCGCTAACATTTTTTGAACCTTTCACTCTTCTTTTACCAATTCCTAACCCTTTCCCCTGTATCCCCTTCCCCTGGTAGGGGAAGGGGATTTGGTATTTAAGAGAGGCTTCGCCTCTCTTTTACTCTCTATAATAGAAGACAAAACTTTCGCAAAGAGGGAAGTGATTTCTTAAAGAGATTTCGTTCCTTTCAATCCCTGTAGAGGTGTCTAAGAGGGGCGGTCGCCCCTCTTTTCTTATCTTCCCCCTCTCCTTTCCAAGGAGAGGGGGATACAGGGGGTGAGGTTCATAAGTTAAATGATACCATTGACCCGCATTTGGCTTTACGGCTTAATATGTGTTAAGATTATCTTTTAGATTTCGGCTAATAGAAAAGGTGTTGTCATGACTGAGAAAAAATTACCTGACTTAAAAACATTCATTGAAAACGTGAATAAGAAGGACAAGCTAAATGGTAAAAAAATCCGTTTTGCTTTTACCCGACGGAAAAGGAAGTAATCCGGAAATTATTTGCCTCACTTCAGCCTGTCCGCCATCGGGTCGAAGGGATGACTGTCACGCGTGAAATCAGGCACATAGCTCTCCGCTGCCCCCATTTCTTGCAGCCAGCCATTTTCCAGTCCGAGCCTGTTCACTAACTCAACGACCTCTGAATACTCGGTGATGGAGATTGTCCTCGAAAGAGACGGAATCCTCGGAGCGCGGTGTGTCGGGAAGTATTGCGACATGATGCTCACGGTAACCGTGGGAGAGACTTCCTCAGCCAGCCAGGTAAGCGATTCCTCACTGCCCGCCAGCCTATTGGGCAGAATAAGATGACGTACAATCACTCCTCTCTGCGCCACCCCAGTCTCATCCAGCACCATATCTCCGACCTGCCGATACATTTCCTTAATGGCGGCCCGAGCGTGAGCAACATAATCTGGAGCCTGCGAAAACTTTCTTGCCCACTTATCGGAGGCATACCTCAGGTCGGGCAGATAAATGCTTATTATGCCATCGAGCGCTTTCAAAGACTTGATAGAATCGTAGCCGCCGGTATTGTAGACCAGAGGCAGTTGAAGTCCCATAGGCACTGCCTCTGACACTGCCCGGACTAGCTCTGGGACAAAGTGCGACGGGGAAACAAAGTTAATATTGTGACATCCCAGGCTATCCTGAAGATAGAGCATGCGTTCCGCCAGAGTGTGGGAATCTATCCCCTTAGACTGCTGCTCTGACCAGTTCTGGCTAATCTGATGGTTCTGGCAATAGACGCACCTCATATTGCAGTTGCTAAAGAAAATTGTTCCTGACCCTCTGTTTCCAGAGAGGACAGGCTCTTCTCCATGATGGGCACAGACTGCTGAGACTATCGGAAGATGAGCCGAATGGCAAAACCCCTCTTCGCCTTCCAGTCGGTTGACCTTGCACTCCCGGGGACAAATATCACAGGAGACCAGCCGCGCCTCTAATGCGTCAGCCCGGCGTTTCAACTCACCAGACCGGAATAAGGCAATATATCCAGGCTCAAACACCATTTACCACCAACTCTTCAATGTTCACCATTGAGACGGTTTAATAATTCAAACTGTCATTGCGAGCGAAGCGAAGCAATCCGTTAATTCCGTGCTAAGACGTATTGCCACGTCGTCCCGACTTTATCGGGACTCCTCTCGCAATGACAACTGGAACTAAATCTCTTCAATCGCATCTGATTACCACTTAACCCTGTCCAGGAACCTGAGCAGTTCCCTGTTGAAGACATCAGGTGCTTCCTCGTGCGGGGTATGCCCCGCACCCTTGACCGTTATCAATTCAGAGCCGGCGATTCCATTGTTCAAGGTCTGAACAGCCTCAACGAACCGTAAGTCCTCCTCACCCCGGAAGATGATGGTCGGCACCTTGATTTCAGAAAGCTGTGATGTTACCCCTTGCCATTTACCGAAAGCCCTCGGCACATAGATATACCCATCTACCGAAATCGCCGGTTTTCTCTGCCTAACTATTCTCACTGGATTGTTAGCTGCCTCGTATTCGAGGGCAGCATCAATGCCCTGGGAACGTGCCAATTCCTCCAGCTTTTGTCTTAGCTGAGCGTAGTCAGGCGGTCTGGCTATTTGCTCGCCGGCGGTATCTACCAGCACCAGGGCAGCCAGCATATCGGGTTGCTCTACAGCGAATTGAAGAGCGACATATCCACCGAAAGAATGTCCCCCGAGGCAGCATTTCTTAATATTTAACCACTTTAATAGACCACAAACATCATTAGCGAAAATCTCTATGGAATATTCGTCTTCTGTTGCTGGTGATGACGATTTGCCGTGCCCTCGATTGTCCAAGGCAATAACCCGGTAATTCGACGATAAAGCGGCGAACTGATTTGTCCAAGACTCGGTACTTCCCATCATGCCATGGAGAAAGACTATTGCTTCTCCCTGACCGGCAACTTCATAGTTCAGTTTCACCCCATTAATATAAGCTACAGACATATCAACCTCCTTAAAGTTAGTATTTTAACCTCTGTTATTTAACTTTGGCACAAATTGCTCTATCGTTTCAATGTTTTATGCCCAGGCGTTACTACCTTGATGGATAGATTTTCTGCATGAGACAGACATTCAACAGCTTATCAAACTTTTTACCGACTTCCCTCATAACACCGATATGTTCGAATCCTGCGTTTTCATGAAGATGGATACTTTGCTTATTGCCCTCAGTTATACGGGCTATCACTGTGTGCAGGCACGCCTTTTCACCAGCTTGAATTATAGCCTGTAAAAGTCTTCTCCCTATACCCCGGCTGCGGAATTCTTGTTTCACGTATAGGGAAATCTCAACCGTGTCAGCATAAGCGCAACGGTCGGACCATTCACTGAGAGATGCCCAGCCAATGACGCTACCATCCAATTCAGCAACCAGAACAGGATTCCGGGGACCGTGCTTAGCAAACCATGTCTTTTGTTCAGCATCGGTCTTAGGCTCAGTATCAAAGGTAGCGTCTGTAGTTAGAATCGCCTCATTATAGATTTCAGTAATGGCATTGAGGTCTTGTAATTTTGCCGGTCTGACAGTAAGCATCATCTTAGCTCAAATGACCCCCTCTTTAATCAGGGCTTTTATATCCTTATCAGATAGTCCAAGCTCCCCGAATACATCGGTATTATGCTCGCCGGGCGCTGGCACATGGTTCCCCATTTGTAATGGGGAGCGGCTTAATTTACAGAATGCTCCAGGTAATTTATATTTCTTGCCTGACTCCGGGTCTTCCAACTCAACAAAAAAATTGCGCTCCTTTAACTGAGGGCTATTCATAAGTCCGGGTATAGAGCTAACCTCTGCCCACGGGAAGCGCATCGACTGCCCTTTCTCCACCAGTTCACCTACAGTGTGGCTTTTTGTCCAGCGCTCCAGGACATAGATAATATGGTCGAACTGCCCTAGACACTTCTCTCTGTCCAGCCATTTCGTGTCAGTTAAATCGCCAGCCATGCCCTCATCATCGAGCCACTCTACCAGAGTCTCCCATTGATGAAATAGTGATAGCAGAATATAGCCGTCCCGGCAGGGAAAGATGCGGAAGGCATTATTCCAGTGGAGACTGCCATGTCTCTTAGCCACCACGCTCTCATAGAAATAGCGCACCAGTACATGGTCGAGGGTAGCGGCGGTACACTCTTCTACGGAAATATCTATGTGCTGTCCCGTGCTCGAAGTATGCCGATTCCATAGTGCGAGCAAAATGCCGATAGCGGCAAATAGACAGGCGGAATAATAAGGCTGATTGCCAGAGGGCTTGAGCGGTGGCAACTGCGGTTCACCGGAGACATACATTTGCCC
>JAZDPB010000094.1:0-3073 GCA_043797985.1 Chloroflexota bacterium | reverse complement strand
TACCTATGCCGATGGATATAACCATCTGGCAAATATTGCCTGGCGTAAAGGAGACTGGCAGCAGGCTGAAGGCCTCTATCGGAAAGCCCTTTCATTGGCTGAGTCTGAAGTAAAAGATGTTCCCAGGGGAGCCTTTTGGGGGGTGCTTGAGTCTAGACCGTATATGCGGGCTCTGGATGGTCTCGGACTTACTGCCTGGAAACAGGGCCGATTAGAAGAGGCCAAGGGGATTTTTGAAAGAATACTCAAGCTCAATTCCAATGACAACCTGGGTGTCCGTTATCTTATCGGACCCATTTACCATCAAATGGGTAACCTCGACCAAGCCGCAGCATGGTATGATCGGAATGCCGATGACCCTCACAATCTCTATAACTATGGACTGGTCCTTATCCAGCAAAATGAATTAGAAATCGCAGCCGAGAAGTTGATAGCAGCAATCTTTGAAAATCCCTATGTAGCTCCGATGTTGTTGAAGGACAAGCTGCCTGAAAGTGACTGGTGGCATGGCAGCAATTTGGCTGAACCGGAGTACGCGGAGGATTATGTAATTGAGTACCATAGCTGGTGGGAAAAGGAGGAGTCAGCTCTCAGATTATTGCGCGCTATCTGGGTACATGGTGAAGTTCAGCGGACCCTCAAGGATTTTATCGCTATAAGAAGAGCCATCAACAAAAGCCGCAATGGAGACCTCGGAATGGTAAGCCGCAGGCTTACCGGACCAGAAAAATTAAAGAGGCTGGCTGGTAAAATATACAGGCAGTTTGAAAGAGAGCGGAATGGGTGGGCTGAATTTTAACTGTATTGCACGATTTAGCGTTATGCGACTTTGGTTAACAACGATGGATTGGTCAGCCAGCACTATGGAGTTAGCACCCCGCTTTGCCACTGGGAGAGGCTGACGATGGCTTAGTACAAAATCGCTTTTCATGTCTCGCAGCTTCAGGAGAACCTCCCTTTACATAGTTCGTCGAGTTTGTTAATATATTTTTGTTTCTTTGGAAACATTCGGCTTCCATAGAGCTTGGCACGAAGCCTAATTACTCTGCGATGGGATAGGAAGGTACGAGGCATAGAGGATGGAATCGAACCCGAGACTGACCCCGAGGCAGCGCTCTTTTCTGACCAGCTTTGTCCACCTCTTTCAAGAGACAGGTGAGCCTCTTCACTACAGTGTGGTGGCCAAACACGAGGGGTTAAGAAATTCCTCTGCTTATGATATGCTACGCCTCCTCGAACAAAAGGGGTTGGTCGGCTGTGAATATCTAGCCCCAAAGCCGGTTACTGGCCCGGGGCGCACCAACGTCGTGTTTTCACCGACGGCGGAGGGTCTCAACTTGATGTGCCACCTTTTCTTCTGGAGAGACTATAGATAAGCGGGAGTGGCAGCAGGTAGAAGCCCACATTTTGCAGAGCCTATGGCACCGGGATACGTCAGGACACGGAATACTCCTGGAGGAGCTGCTGACAGGGATATCAGCGACCGGCTCTCCGCTAATCGCCTGCGCCAGGATGATAACCGTTCTTCTGCTTGGTCTAAGGGAAGTGGGACTGAATAAAGGCAAACACCGTCTGATAAATAAGCTACTTGAAAGGTCGACGACCAAGATAGGACTAAGCTTGCTTGCTGGAGTTGCATTTAGCCTTTGCCTTGTCGAGAGGGTAAGGCGACGCTACGGCCTCAATGCCGGTAACTACTTGAAGAGCTACGAGGTATCCTTGGAGAGACTGAGCCAGGAAGGCTTAATGACGCTGCACCGGTTTACCTGTAACGTCTGGAAGACTTTACCAAAGGTGCCCGAGTAGCTAATTATTTGGTTTCTTTGGAAACAATCATGGGGGTATGAATTGCCGAACAAAAGGAAAAAGATAGGGCTGGCTCTTAGCAGTGGCGGAATACGCGGGCTGGCTCATGTCGGTGTTCTGGCGGCCTTCGAAAAGCATGGTATCCCGATTGATATGATTGCCGGCACCAGTGCCGGAGCTATCGTGGGTGCCCTTTACGCCCGCACCATGGATGCCGATGAGACCAAGAGGCAGACGGTAGACCTTGTTTGCCGGAGGTTGGCGCTATTGAAAGACCACGACCCAACTGGGAGTGACCTCGCTCGTGGACGCAAGTTCGAACAATGGCTCAAGTCGGCTATCGGTGACGTAGGATTTGAGGAGCTGAGTATACCTTTTGCCTGCGTAGCTACCGATATAGCTACCGGCGAGCCAGTAGTGATAAAAGAGGGCTCAGTTGTGGAAGCAGTGAGAGCCAGTACGGCTTTCCCTCTGCTGGTTAGTGCGGTGAAGTGGCAGAACCGGCACCTGCTTGATGGCGGTCTGGTTAGCCCGGTGCCGGTGAGTGCTGCCAGGCAACTAGGAGCAGACCTTGTCGTAGCAGTGGACGTGGTTCCGGACGCAGGGGATATGACGGACATAGAAACCGACCGGCTGGAGAGTCCCGACGAACCGGACCCTCTTTTTCTTATGATGAGAATGTTTCAGATTGCTGGATGTCAGGCTGTGAGAACAAGTTTAGAGGGAGCTGATGTGGTGATCCGGCCCCAACTTACGCACACCGGCTTTAGCCACCACCAAATTCGCGAGTTTTTCCTACAGGGTCACCTTGCCGCTCAACGTGCAATTATGGAACTGCTGAGGAGAATGTCGGCCACCGTCGTGGACAAAAGGTAAAACTTTTGAGAAGACCTTCCCGCTGGTGTACTGACTAAGGATTTCGTAGGATTTGGCCGTAGTGAGGCCGGGGGATTCTCCCGGCCTTACCCATTTTGTTTGCACGGCATAACAATCCGATGTAGTGGTCAATGCGCTGCACAAGAAGATGATTCGTGTAGCGAATAGGTTTCTGTAGTGAATCGAGCCTCATCTTTGAATTCAGGTTGTTGATTTTCCCATTACGCTATCATCTAGTAGCAATAAAGTACTGGTGTTTAGCTTGAGGCTAGCCGAATTACGTTCCCCTCATCAGCCGAAACACCTCCTTGGTATTAGCGCAAACCTTCTTGAACATCTCTTTCGGCAGAGTCCCGGGAGCACAGACAAGGGTAATCCATGCTGACTCAAT
>JAZDPB010000067.1:0-2756 GCA_043797985.1 Chloroflexota bacterium | reverse complement strand
TATCGTGGAGCAGGGCAATCACGATGAGTTGCTGGCCTCGAATGGTTTCTATGCGTCACTATATAGAAGTCAATTTGAGACCAGTAGTCCCACAGAGTTGGATCTTGTTCCGGGCCAGCAGCACTAACTGGTTGATATAGTACACATACAACCGCGGTTACTCGTCCTTCGAGATAAAACCGTCTCGACGCGGGCTGTCAAATATGAGGCTAAAGAAGAGATAGCGTGGTCGGCCTTACGTCCTGCTTAAGATAATACGGAACAAGTTACGAACACTCGTTATGTGACACTGTGGAGCCGGGGTGACAATAGGTATAACTTTTGCAGTAACCTTTGTTATGTAGCTACCGCCAACAATGTGTTCAACAGTTCGAAAGATTGCATATGCTGCCTATTTCATGGAGATGTAATAAATTGTCAGAATAACCGTTAGATCTGCCGTTATATGAGAAATAGTAGATGCCAGTAGTCCTCCATTAAGCCTGTTCATTTGTCTCCAGAACCAGGCTCCGATAGTCAGGCTGAAGAATATTACGATGAGCCAAATAGTCTCTATTTGCCCTGCTAAAACAATCAAGTGATATCCCGAAAATAGCAAATCGTTGAGTGATATTCCTTTGGCAACGCCTGCAAGATAGCCTCTCCAATAGTATTCTTCAATCAAAGGATTTATGAGGATGAAGTACACTAGAAACACTGGCCATGTCCGCTCATTCAATCCGATGCTTCGGATATATGAATTGATGTCATCTGGTACCGATAACTGAGGCCATAATACATATAGAAGTATTCCGCCGCCTGCCCCGGCCAATGCACTAATGAAGAGAACCCAATATCTTTTGCCTTGAAAGGCTCGCTTTATGTCCATTCCTGTCTTTGATAACGAGATGACTGCAACCATTCCTGCGTGGTAACCCAGAATGGCCAGCCATGCATTATGAAAGACCAGTAGGCCAATGCCAATAGTTATGTATGGGATGATTGGGAGAAGTATCTTCTTAACTAGCAGGGCGTTCATGACTTCAATAGACTACCACGAACGACAAGCGTTCAACCAGTTCGATTCAAGAAGAATATAGCAAGCAACATGGCTAACGACGTTATCCTGTTCCAACGTCTTACCCTCTTGGTGACAGCGTATCTGTGGATAATCTGACAATTATTTGGTGGTCAAATAACAAGATAGTAGATTGAGTCTCATGAAGAAAACTAGAAATCATGGCATTCTTGCCGCCTTCAGCTAAGCCGGTTTCTTGGCATGATTCGGACCAATTTGAGGATAGAGAGTGAAGAGGGGATTTGACCAGAACTCTTGCCCGGCCGCCTTCCCCTTCTCCGTAAGACGGTAATAAACCCGTCCGGGAGCTGTAGGATAGTTGTCCTGAATGGCAGACGGGTCAGTCTTACCGGTGTGCTCTCCCCTTAGAAACTAAAGAAATTCAGGAATTTTTCCTCAGTATCAGCGATTTCCTCAAGTCAACGGAACTCATATCTCTTAAGACATTCCAGGCTGGCGATTGCCCTGAAGCGCTGCAAGCTAAGATTACTTCAGATAGGCATTCCCCAGAGGGAGGTGGAGTATGAGCTGAAAGATGTCAGATCAGGGCCACATTCTATTCAAAAAGAGGAGGTATCTATGAACGACGAACAAGATAACGATACAACTAAAGCACCAGAAACCGAAGCTACGGCGCAACCGGAAACACCGGCGGCCGCCGAAGAGTCGGTTGACGAGAAAGAAGAGATAAACCGGCTACTCGACGAGGGCTACAGCGTAAAGCAGATAATCGACCTTGGTTTCAAGAGACGCACCGCCTATTACTACGGCAAGAAGAGAGTGAAGCCGGACCATGAGCCATCATCTGGTAGTGATACGGTGACAATTGGGCAGGTGAGTAAGGGGAAATACGACATGATGAAACTCGGTTCCAAGGACGTTATTCCGCCCGAGGCCGTTCTTGAAGTCCTGCATCTTCCCCGGAATGGAGATGCAGTAGAGGTATGGCGGCGGGGTGTTCTGGACGGCGTCGGCATTCTCCTGCTGGGAGCCAGATATGCTCAGCTTACGGCTTCGGGCCAGGCGGAGATAGTGAAAAACCAACTGGATATCATGCGGGAAGCTAAAAGCGATAGCAAAGAGGTCGCCCGTGCCGCCGCTGAGGAAGCCGCTTGGAGAGTGGGCCAGCAAGTTCAAGAAGTGGCACGACAAACGGCTAAACCGGAGAGTCCCAATCCTATGGCTTCTATGCTAACCAATGCCATACAGCCCTACTTCTCTCAGGCTATAGGGCAAATGTTTGGTATGTTCGGAGGCTTCGGTGCACCGGGCGGAATGATGCCACCGCCAGCCGGTCAACCGGGTCAAGCACCCCCAATCGGAGGTCAACCGTCAGTTGCCCCACCAGTGGGTAAACAAATAAGTAATGAAGAAATGGAGGCAGCTTTCAATGATGGATAATCAGGAAATGCAGAGACAATTCCAGGCAGCTAAGCAGATTGCAGGTCAGAGTGGAATCAGCGGGGTGGTTTACCTCGATGTTGACCCAGCCAAGGGTTCTTTCAGGATGAAGTTCAAGGTGACGCCGGTAGAAGAACAGAGCAAGCTTGTAACTAGCTTGGCTTACGTCATTGCCCAGATGAGCCAGTCCTTTGGCTTGCAAGTCATTACCCGAGAAGGAAAAAACGAGGAGGTAAACAATGGATAATTTCAGCTATACATTCAGTTACATGATGGAAAAGGCTACGAACATGATGGC
>JAZDPB010000024.1:0-6924 GCA_043797985.1 Chloroflexota bacterium | reverse complement strand
AGGGGAGGTGTTTTCTCCAAATTGTGAGATGAGATGAGGCATTTTGTTCGCCTTTTGATGAGTTTCAGAATGTTTTCCAAGTTCTTTGTGGCGAGTTCAATATCAACTATGTTTGCTCCCAGCTCAACCGCTTGAAGCAGTTGCTCTACTCGTCTGGCTTCATTTCCTTGCCACCTGCCACCTTCATCAGCACTTCGATTAGTGGCTATCCATGGTTTCCTGAGTTGACTGGCTAAGTCCTGCCAGCGCTCACCGATGAGGTCTATTCTGACCTCGAATAACTCAACAAGCGGCTCCACTTCTCGCAGCGTTTCTAAATTGTTATCTACAATGACAGCGCATATTCTAGGTTTTTTCATTACACTCAACCAGAGTTTGCTCTATCAACGGGAGATTAACTTCGTCGTTGATGGACGCATTTCCTATTGATTCGGGTAAAACAAATCTTATCTTGCCCTGAAGAGTCTTCTTGTCATGTCCCATAGCCTGGATTAACCGTGATGGCTCAAAGCCCGGGATTTTTGTTGGTAAGTCAGCTCTGGCGATAACGTTTCTTATTCTGGCTGCGTCATTTTCTGCGAGGATGCCTAGCTTGTTCGAAATTCTGGCTGCAACAACCATCCCGATAGCAACCGCTTTACCGTGCGATACTTTGAAATCTGAGACTGATTCAATAGCGTGCCCTACCGTATGGCCGTAGTTTAAGATATTTCTCAGTCCGAAATCCCTCTCGTCCTTTTCAACCAATTCGGCTTTAATCTTTGCCGACCGGAAAACGATTGTCTCCAGTGCTTTGTTATCAAGAGCTCTTATTAGTTCGAGATTTTCCTCAAGATAGGCAAAGAGCTCTTCATCACAAATCACTCCATATTTTATGACCTCGGCCAACCCGTCACTAAGCTGTCCGGTGGTAAGAGTTTTTAGGGTAGTGATGTCTGTAATTACTAACCTTGGCTGATAGAATGCCCCGATTCTGTTTTTCAGCAGACCGTGGTCTACTGCTACCTTACCCCCGATACTGCTGTCTACCTGTGCCAGCAGGGTGGTTGGTATTTGTATCAGTGGTACTCCCCGCAGGTAGGTGGCGGCAACAAATCCAGTGAGGTCACCAATAACCCCGCCGCCCACAGCTAGAATAGGCGTTGTCCTTTCGGCATAGAAATCAGTCAGCTCCTGATATAATCTGCCTGCGGTATCAAGTGATTTTTGATCTTCTCCCTCAGGGACCTCCAGAATGACTACTTTGATGCCGCTGCTAGTCAAGCTCTGTTTCAGGTTGTTACCGTAAAGGCTTCTCACTGTGGGGTCGGTAATAATTACCAGTTTATCGCCAAGCCCGGTTTCTTTTAACAGGTGCACGGTCTGAGTAAGCAAACCAGAGCCGATATGAATGCTATAGCTATTAGTGCCAAGCTTTACCCTAACTCTTTTCATTTGGCATTGCCTTAGTTTTTATTTCTTTTCGGTGCAATAGCCTTATGGATTCTTTTGCAGGCGGAGATAGTCTCTTTGAGTTCGTCGGGTGTAATCTGTTGCTGAGCATCAACCAGGGCTTCTGCCGGATTACAGTGCGCCTCAATCATCAGTCCACAAGCTCCGGCGGCGATGGCAGCACAACTCAGGCTGAAGATAAGGTCTCGGCGACCAGCGGCATGGCTGGGGTCAACCATTATGGGTAAATAGGTTTCTTTTTGAATAGCGGGGACAGCGCTTAAATCAAGCATGTATCGGGTATAATTTCTGCCTTTACCCACCGGTACTATTCCTCTTTCACATAAGACGATATCCTTGTTGCCTTCGGCGGCAATGTACTCGGAGAAAGACAGAAATTCTTCGATACCAGCGCCGAAGTGCCTTTTGTATAGAATGGGTTTACCTTTGTTTGCTACCTTGGTGAGCAAGTCCTGGTCATACATATTCCTGGCTCCTATTTGGAGCATATCGACATATTCTGTTATCAAGTCAACCTGTGATTCTCCCCTTATCTCAGTTACCACCGGCATTTCGAACTTCCTTCCCGCTTCACGCAGCCACTCCAAAGCCTCTCTTGCCACTTCCGTGCTTTCGGCTCCCAACCCCTGGAAGGAGTGGACTGAAGACCTTGGCTTAAAGACACCCCCTCTCAGGATATGAGCACCGGCTCTTTTTACCCCTTCCGCAGTTCTGAAAATCTGTTCTTTGCTTTCCACAGCGCAGGGTCCAGCGATATAGACCGGTTCATCACCGCCTATCTCAATATCGCCTACTTTTACCACGAAGCGTTCGTTCTCTGTGCCAGAGGATTTACTGTATTCGCGACTTATTAGTTTATAAGGGGTTTCAATCATCCTTGCCTCCTTTACGCCAGGGAGTGTGGCGAAGTAGTCGAATGGTGCTTTGCCTTCGTCTCCTATCAGTCCAATTACGGTTCGGTAAGCTCCCCTGGAGACATCCGCTCTTAGCCCGTGTTTCTTTATCTCTTTTATTACCTGGGCTATTTGTTCCCGTGTAGCGTCTGCTTTCATTATTATCATTTTCCACCCCTCAATATTCTTTACTATAGTATTTTGTAGTAATTTTAGCTATATAAAATAAGAGAACCCTCCGCTTAGGAGGGTTCTCTTTAGGCTTTTCTGATTGGATTTATTACCTTATTGCCTGCATCTTCATGCCAAGATTCTCCCAAGCGTATCCATACGCTTCGGAAACATGAAATAGTAGTAATACCATCCGCTTGTGACAATCTTATTTAGCATCTATTCTTCGTTCCACCACTTGAAGGTTATATTAGCACAAAAATGCACTTTGTTAAAGCCTTAATTTTGAGCCGGGTTCACCTTTCGCTCTAAGTTTGTGATGAGCTTAGGGCTTGAGCCTGGCTATCTTACTTATTTTCAGTCTTTAACTTTTCAATCTTGCCAATGCTTTCGTCGACTTTTGCTTTCGCTGCCTTATCTGATACTAGTTTCCAGGCATTTCCCTCTCTCTTTGTGCGGGATAGTATCGCTTCTTCTGCCGTTCTGTAGTCTGCATAAGGCTTGTCTCGAATAGTGAGGTACTCCCTCAGCGGTACTTTCCGAATCAGCTCACCCATTTCCTTTATTCTATCCTGGTGACCTAATAAGCCCCACTGCAAGGCGTGTGTCTCCAGAGCATTTCTTATCCCCATTAACTCGTAGGCTTTTTGGATACCTCGCTTGTGCAAGGTATTCACCTGCCATGGTATAAGCGCTACTCGTTTGGCGAATATCTCAGTAAACTCATCAATGTCTGCCTCAGGAACACAGTAGTTTGCCATGCCGTAGTGGAAAGCTTGTTCACCGGTTATGTTATCTCCAGTGAAGACCAACTCTCTGGCTTTCCTCATCGGGAGGAGCCAGGGGAACCACATGACGTCGGGGGCGCCCATTGCTCTTATCGGTGGGTAGCCAAAGCGGCAGTCGGGGGTAGTAACCAGTAAGTCACAGGAGAAGCATAATTCTGAGCCTCCCGCTAGGACATATCCGTGAGCTTGAGCGATGACAATCTTGGATAACTCCCAGATTTGCCAGTAGAAGTTGACCAGGTATCGAGCCCAGTGTGAATCTCCAACATACATAGACCCGGCATGAGGTTCTTCTAACCCCATTCCTCCGCCGATGTCGTAGCCAGCGCTGAAGCAGCGGCCGGCGCCCTTGAGGATAATGACATTAATGTCGTTATCATTCTCGGCTACCTTCATGGCGTGCATTAGCTCACCACGAAGCTCGTGGCTTAAGGCATTCATTACTTCGGGTCGGTTCAGGGTTATTTTAGCGACATGAGTCTCATGGTTGGTTTCATATATTATCTTCTGATAATCCAGCGGTTTCAAAAATGCGCGGTTAGATGGATAGTATTTAGGCTGTTCTGACCTCTGAGCTGCTTCTCTTGTTGCTGCAGAGTCTGCCTTGGCTTTTCTTGTAGGTTCTGTTTCTCCTCGTACCATCTTAAAAATTCCTCCTTGTTAATATCTTTCCTTTGAACATTCTGACTCTCGTCTTTTCTATCCTGTCTGAACCTCCTTTCCGTGGGCTTTTTGTGCTCACACAAGTTATTTGGGCTTTAAACTATGGTGTAACCGGTTGCATTCGTAAGCTAATTATTATTCAACCAAGCGAGGAAATCTTACAACACTACTCTTCCCTGTGTCAAGTAGATGTACTAGTTCATATGATTAGTGACACAATTATTAATCAACCTCTTAAATCTGTCCGATGTCTTTGCCTCACCCCCTTAATCCCCCTCTCCTGAAAGGCGAGGGGGAAAATAGATAAAAAGAAGGGGGCTTAAGCCCCCTTCTTTAAAATTACTTTCCCTTTCCCTTACTAGGGAAAGGGGATAAAGGGGATAGGGTCAAACCATCAGTAAGAAGACCAGCAAGTGTCACCAATCTATCTGAACTGGCTCAGTAGAAGAGTATTTTTCTCCTCCGTCCAAAGCATGGTTACGGTTGGTCTGTAGCCGCGCTTGAGGTTCTTATTTCGTGCTCTGTCGTAATGTATTTTATCCCTGCTTAGCCTCAAAGTTACCTTCGTCTTGCAAGCTATGAGCAATCGGGGTATAGTTTAGAGGTTAGAATTGATAGACATCAGAGATTGTTCTGAAGTATGGTAGATAAAAACAAAAGGTCTCCCTTTTTCTATGGCTGGCTAGTATTAGCGGTCTCATTTCTTACAGTGGCATTTGCCTACGGTATTCGCTATTCATTCTCTGTTTTCTATGTATCTATCCTGGGAGAATTTGGCTGGAGCCGGGCTGATACTGCCCTGATATTCTCCATCAATGTAATCGTTTATGGGCTATCCGCTCCTATCGTAGGGGCAGTGGTGGACCGTTTAGGCCCACGGAAATTTATGACCACAGGGGCTATTCTACTAGCAATAGCCACTGCGGCTTGTAGTCAAGCCAGCCAAATATGGCATTTCTGTGTGCTTTTTGGGGTGTTAGCTGCCTTCGGCATCGGTGCAATTGGCTATGTGCCCAATGCTTCTCTGCTAGTTCGCTGGTTCGTTAAACGGCGGGGGAGTGTCCTCGGCATTTTCGCAGTGGGAACCGCACTTTCTTACGTCATGGCTTCTGGCATCGAGCATTTGATTGGACAAATAGGCTGGCGCAATTCTTTTTTGGTACTCAGTCTGTTGCCGTTGAGCATCGCTCCGGTCATCGCTATTTTCCAGCGCTTGGACCCTCGGGATAAGGGCTTACTACCTGATGGTGAACTTCGGGGGACTAAGATAAGCCAGGCCGATACATTGACCGCCGAATCTCTTATAGTGGATAAGAAGTGGGCAAGTATAGAATGGGACCTGCCGAAAGCAGTAAGAACCTATCGCTTCTGGTTTATCTTCCTGGCTAACCTATTCATGTGGGGACTGGCTATAAACCTGATATTGGCGCACCAGGTAGCTTTTACCGTAGACGAAGGTTACTCCCGTGCCTTTGGAGCGCTGATATTCAGCCTGTATGGTGTATTTTATGGCATTGGCAATCTGCTGGGTTTCATCTCCGACCGACTGGGGCGGGAAGTGACTGCTACCATAGGACTAACGCTAGCCCTCTCAGGTTTGGTGATGCTGATTCTTAACCAGGATAACTCCACGCCCTGGTTAATGTATGCTTACAGCCTGCTATTTGGTTGCGGTATGGGGATTGTCTCGCCGGCTTTTATGGCGACGGCAGCCGACCTCTTTCAGGGGAAGAACTTCGGCTCAATCAATGGGCTAATTGTGATGGGCTTTGGCATTGGGGGGTCTATCAGTCCCTGGCTGGGTGGCAGGATATTCGACACGCTGGGAACATATACTCCGGCCTTCTATCTGGTGATGTCGGCGTTAGTTGTGGCGGCCGTCTGTATCTGGATGGCCGGACCGCGCCGGGTCAGGCTGGTTGCAGGTAAGGCAAAGATTGCCACTCCAAGTCAAAAGACCAAGAAATGACAGACAGGGAGCACCAATAATATATTTGTACCTAATTCCGATGCTGCCTGATAATGTCCCAGTATGCACCACGCGCACCTTGTTTTATCAGATTACTCAATACTTCATCACCAGCGTAGTTATAGCTTCCTTTTTCAGCGGGGGCGGAAAGCATCAGGAACCTGGGGTCGTTACCCACGAGCTGATTTATTAGCGTGGAGGCATTATTGAGGGAGGGAGACAGATAGAATACGGGCTGGTCAAGGTCTTTATTAATGTCAGGATGTAAGCCTGCCTTGATGATTCCATCAGTAACGGCATTGCCTAAAACCGTATTAGGATATAGCCTGACACCGACGGCTATTCCTACCAGAGGAATATTAAACTCTCTTGCCTTATCAATTGTTATTCTGACTGTATCCTCTGTCTCTTCCGGGCTGCCTATCAACAGGTCGAACATATAGTTAAGACCTTCATTATGGAGGAGTCGAACAAGCTGGTGAACATCGTTTGATGAATGGAGCCTGCCTAGCCGGTGTAGCTGGTCGTCACACAGCGAGTCAACACCAAAGTTTATGCCAGCACAACCAGCACCTTTCATAAGTCTGGCTAATTCACTGTCGAATGGAGTGGGTGCGCAATAGCAATACCACCTTATCTTGTCCCCCAGTCCCTTATCAATAATAGCCTGGCATATCTCCTTGGCATGCTTGATTGGAAGGTTAAACTCGCTATCACAAAGGTGCAGCCATGATACCCCCTGTTCGAGGAGGTCTTGAAGCTCTTTAACTACCATTTCTGGTGGTCTGAGGCGCATTCTCGTTCCTTTGGCAACAGGGTCGGCACAATAGATGCATTTCTGCGAGCAGCCTCGCTTCGTCTCTAAGCCTACGATTGCTCCGAACTGTTCGTATTTTTTGTTGTTAAAGATTCGGCGACGTGGTACCGGCAAATACTGCAGGTCGATGTCAACCCTCGGGTTGCAAACTATCTTTTCGTTATGCCAATG
>JAZDPB010000184.1:0-6599 GCA_043797985.1 Chloroflexota bacterium | reverse complement strand
CTCCTTAAAGTAGGTTGAACCAGACCACGTGCCACGCGGTCACGGGTAGAACGATGCCCATCCATCAGGTCACCCAACCGCTGCACCAGCACGCCACCACTGAGAATATTGGCTAACCTGGCCAGATACTTGCCGTAGGCGATTGGCTCCTTAAAAGGCTCGGTAAATGTCGTACTGACCAGCAACGCAAAATTGGTATTGTTACTGCTGTGGTCGGCATAGCTATGCCCATTAACCGTGGTTACCGGGTCACAACCACCGGTTGACTCCACAATGACCTCACCAGCCGGACACATACAGAATGTCCTAATCCGGTCATCAAAACTCGGCGACTGGAATTCCAGCTTCGCCTCGTATAGCACATTGCTCAAATTTTCCATCACCGCCACCGGCACCTCAACCCTGACCCCGACATCAACCGGGTTACTATGCATGGTCAGTTTAAGCCGATTAGCTTCCTTCGATAACCAGTCCGCCCCCTCCCTACCCGGAGCCAGAATCAAGTAATGGCAATCAAACCTTTCTCCGGCATCAGTTTCAATCCCTTTAGCTTCACCGTTATCCACGATAATAGTAGATGCCATTACCTCGAGTTTAAAGTCGATACGTGTAGCAAGATAATCCAGCATCGCTTTGAATACCGAACGACAGTGCTCGGTACCGAGGTGACGAATAGGCACTGGTATCAGACGCAATTCAGCTAGAGAAGCCTGGCGACTCAACCTATCGACGTCACCCCCAACCCCATACAGCTTGTTTGAAGCACCAAACTTAACACATACTTCATCAACATACTTAATCAAGTCATCGGCGTTACTTTCTCCGAGGTAATCAGCCAATCGTCCCCCTACATCGGATGAGAGGGTCAGCTTACCATCACTGAAGGCACCAGCTCCACCCAAGCCACAAACGAGATGGCAAGGTGAGCAGGAAATACAAGAGCTACCCTGGTCACGAGCCGAACACAGGCGACTTTCAATATCTCTGCCCTTCTCTATGAGCAGGATACTCAGGCCCGATGTCTGGGACAACTCCAAGGCGGCAAAGATACCAGCCGGGCCACCGCCCACGATGATTACATCATACTTCTTAGTCATCTTATTCAGCATGAGCACCCAGAACAATCACAGATTGTTCTGGGTGCCTGAGTGCCATTGTATAACCCATAGCTTCTAGCCGTCAAGTTATACTCGTTCAATTATAATCGTCATCCATTGTAGGAACAGGTTACGAATAGTATACTAGTCTGTAGCTAGCCATACACGGAAGATTAGAATGTCAAGTGCCGACCTTATCCTGAAAAACGCTAATATGATAACTGTAGACCCCAATCGACCTGCTGCGGAACTGGTGGCGATTAAGGGCGACAAAATCTTGCTGGTTGCTGGTAATGACCAGGAGGAATCGGCCAGAGGGGCTAGAACCAAGATAATCGACTGCCACGGAAAAACCGTGGTGCCCAGTTTTAATGATGCCCACTGTCATATTTTCTCGCTGGTAAGAAAGATGCTCAGCACTGACCTGAGCCCCTCATCAGTTAGCTCCATTAGCGACATAAAGGGAGTTATCCGCCAAAAGGCTCAAAGTACCCCTCCAGGCCAATGGATTATTGGCACTGACTATAACGACTTTTATCTTGCTGAGAAGCGCCATCCGAATCGCCGGGATATTGATGAAGTAGCGCCTCATCATCCCATAGTCCTGTCTCACCGTTCTCTGCACGCTTGCGTGCTTAACAGCCTGGCACTTTCGCTGGCGGGCATTACAACGGAAACACCAGAGCCACTAGGCGGGCTCATCGACCGAGATATCAACACAGGGGAACCAACCGGCATTTTGTTTGAGATGCTGGGCTATATCAGACATAAGGTGATGCCCCCGATGAATGAAGCCGAGTTAACCAAAGGCATCACCTTGGCCAGCCAACACTTTATCTCCCAAGGGATTACCTCTCTACAAGATGCGACAATTACTAACGAATATAAGCGGTGGCAAATCTATCAGACTTTTATGGATGCCGGCAAGCTAAAAAGCCGGATATACCTGATGACTGGTGTTGAGTTGCTGAGAGAGTTCCAAGAGGCAGGTTTGGTCTTTAAGTCTGGGGACATTCATCTGCGTATGGGTGGTATCAAGATTGTATTAGGTGAAGTCACCGGGCAGCTCTATCCTCCGCAACCTGAGTTGAATCGACTGGTGTTCGATGCTCACCGAACCGGCTATCAGGTAGCTATTCATGCCGTTCAACCGAGCGAGGTGGAAGCAGCTATCACTGCCCTGGAATATGCCTATAGCCAATTCCCTCAGGACGGCCAACGTCACCGCATCGAGCACTGTTCCGAGTGTCCTCCTGGCTTGCTCACGCGGCTAAAAAAACTACGGGCGGTAGTGGTCACTCAACCCCCATTTCTCTATTTTAGCGGCGAAAGATATTTGACCACGGTGCCGGCTGACCGGCAACAGTATCTATATCGCATTAAGTCCTTTCTCAAGAGTGGACTGGTTGTCGCCGGCAGCTCAGATTCCCCGATAGTCCCTGATAACCCCTTAATCGGTATGTACGCTGCCGTCACCAGACAGGCTCAATCGGGGCAGCAAATTCTACCGAATGAATGTATTTCAGCAGGTCAAGCGTTAGCAATGTACACCATAAACGCTGCCTATGCCTCTTGTGAGGAGAATATAAAAGGCTCCATTACCCAGGGCAAGCTGGCGGACATGGTGGTATTAAGCGATGACCCGACCAAAGTGCCCCCGGAACAAATAAAAGATATTAAGGTTGAGATGACCATCATCGGTGGTAGAGTGGTCTGGGAGGGCTAGTCGCCAATACACCTCTAAATCTCACCTAAACCTCACCCCCTCTAATCCCCCTCTCCTTGAGAAGGAGAGGGGGAGAAATACTAAAGAAGAGGGGCTAACGCCCCTCTTAAACACCCCAAAAAGTAAAGAGAGTCGAAGAGAGGCAAAGCCTCTCTTGTAGTATCCTTTCCCCCTTCCCTTAGTAAGGGAAGGGGGAAAGGGGGATAGATTCATAAACGACCTCCGCATCAGCTTGACTTGCCTATCCGAAAAGGCTTAAAATAATAAACGGAGAGTAAAAATGCCGATATACGAATATATGTGTCCTGATTGTAAATTGAAGTTTGAATTGCTACGTCCGTTAAGCCAGGCGAGTGAGGCGGCTGCTTGTCCTCACTGCCATAAAAGCGCTAAACGGCTATTATCTACTTTTGCCTGCTTTTCAAAAGACGAGAGCGGATTTCCCTCTACGGTAGGTGGAAGCTCCTGCGCTAGCTGCGGCGCCACTAGCTGCGATACCTGCGATATGTAACTGTTAGTTTGACGAAGCTATGTCAGGTATAGCTGTTCCCCAGCGCACCGGTATTGCCAATCTACCACTCCATTATGGCAAGGCCCCACCCTGGCTCTTTGAGCGTATGGTCAAGCTGGCTCGAGAGATTACCATTGCCATCGTCGCTGACTTCGGTGCTGATGAGATGCTAAGGCGGCTGTCGCACCCTTATTGGTTTCAAGCCTTCGGCTGTATTCTAGGCTACGACTGGCACAGTAGCGGCGTGACCACTACCCTTTGCGGAGCACTCAAGGAAGGAATAAAGGGACTGGAACGTGACCTGGGCTTCTTCGTTGCCGGGGGCAAGGGCAAAACTTCACGACGAACCCCTTCCGAGCTAGAAAACTGGGGAGAGCTACTCTCAATGAACACGGTGCCACTGGTATATGCCAGCCGGATGTCAGCCAAGGTAGATAGTTCGGCGGTCCAGGATGGCTACCAGCTTTACCACCACACCTTCCTGTTTACCAGGCGTGGCTCGTGGGCAGTTATTCAGCAGGGTATGAACAAGTCTAACCATTACGCAAGGCGTTATCACTGGCTGGGAGAGACAGTCGCTAATTTCGTCAACGAACCGCACTCAGCTATCCTGTCTCAATCACGAGGGCAGGCGCTCAACCTGGTTGCCAACGAAAGCGACCCCGCCCGAACCACAATCGCCGAGATAGCCTCTAATCAAAAGCCGGAGAACATTCTGACTGACCTGAAAAAGATAAAGACGCTTAGCCTGCCTCAGCATCACTATCTGAGCACTAATGACCTCCACCCCGATAGTTTGAGGAAGATTCTTTTAAGCACCTATGAGCGTCAGCCTAAGGATTTTGAGCAGTTACTGGGGCTTCAGGGGGTAGGACATAAGACTATCCGAGCCTTAAGTCTGATTTCCGAACTGGTCTATGGCGTCGCTCCCAGCTACCGCGACCCCGCCCGCTACAGTTTCGCCCACGGCGGCAAAGACGGCATTCCCTACCCGGTTGACCGCACAACCTATGATGAGTCCATTGAACTGCTTCGTAAGGCAATCTACAGAACAAAACTGGGGATTAGCGAAAAGAATGAGGTAGTGGGAAGACTAAATAGGGTACGTAAGCTAATAATTGATTAGAAAACACGCAGACATCTCTAGCTCACGTAAGCAAAACTTCACTCAGTCGCTACCACTGATATAACTGAAAGTTCAGCAAGCGCTATTCAGCGGTAACACCAAGACATACCCAAAGAAGGAAGGGAGAAAGTTACCTTTTCTACGAGAAGGCAACAAACACCCTTCCCCCTTCATCAGGGTTTGATTTCATCCAGTAAGCACGAAAACTGTGATATGGGTTTTACTTTCCGATTCGGAACATCTTGGTCCCGCATACGGGACATACACCCTGAGTCGCTGGCCTCTTATTTTTCATTACTATGCTTCTGGTGTTCCTCATCTCTCTCTTTGCCCGGCACTTTACACAATAACCCTGCATTTGTCTACCTCCTTTTCGAGTATGTATGAAGGATAAAACATTATTACTCGTAATGTCAATAGGGCAAGCAAGTGAAATAACAAATTAATCAACCAAAAGACAGGTAAGACTATGAGTAGCAGAGAGCAAACTAATTCAGACAGATTAGTGACGCTTGCTGGTCTTCTTCCTAGATGGTTTGACCCTATCCCCTTTATCCCCTTTCCCTAGTAAGGGAAAGGGGAAGTAATTTTAAAGAAGGGGGCTAAGCCCCCTTCTTTTTATCTATTTTCCCCCTCTCCTGGAAGGAGAGGGGGATTAAGGGGGTGAGGTTAAAGACATCGGACAGAACTTAAGAGGTCGATTAACAATTGTGTCTAAAAGACTTGACAAAGCATCTAATATGCGTAATGATTATTACGCTAATATGGAGAGATAACCACGTAATATGTTGGTAAGAGGGGGATGCGATTAACTAAAGGGTGAGTCGAGCGTTTTCCTCGGTTTATCTCCAGTAGATAAAAGCAGGGTGAGTACGATGAGTGGTGCAAGGATGGTTTCTAGTGTGCCACGTAGGAAGTATGCTTCCCTAGCTTGGATACCCAGCTAACAAGTAGGAGCTGCGCGCGCCAGCACAGCTCCTTATTTATTTGGTTTAGCCTCTGGCTGAATAAGGAAAAGGGTTAATGTCTGTGTTCAGAGTGGGTTCGAAGGTCATTGCTTTCGGTATGATGATACCTCTATTAGCCTTTTTCACGGCTTGTGCCACGGCTGAGTCGATAAAAGAGGAGGAGAGGATAAGTATTGCCGATATAACCTCGAATCCAACAGGATATGAGGGTAAGATGGTGACTTTGAACGGGGAGTACCGGGGCTGGGAAGCGGGGTACGGTTCGCCGCCGGTGACCCGCAGCGACTGGGTATTAAAGGATACGACTGGAGCAATATATGTTACCGGAAAGGTGCCGCCGGGACTTTACCCAGCATCAAATAACCCGGGTCACTGCTCGCCCCTAACGCCAGCTCGGGACCGAGCCAGGGGAGGACATCCTGCTTGATATCGATGCCTGAGGCAGCAAGCTGGCTCATCAGCCCCTCAAATTGATTCTTGAGAGCCGGGTTATCTACCCATTTGCTCAACACCTGCCTCATTTTTTCCAGTTGAGGGAGCCCTGGTCTGAGATTGATGGTGAGATAGCCGTCGGTGTCCGGAGGTAAAATAGAGGCGGTTTGCTCTCCAGTGTGAGGGGTAGCCCAGTCCGAGAAAAACTGGGGTAAAGTATCGAAGAGGCTTCCCAGCCCACCACTGAATAGAAGGAAGAATACCAGCAACCCCGATAAAGCTGTCTGAACCATGACCCACCTCCTCCTTATACTTTAGCGAAGTATAAGCTCTTCTCTTTTTAACGAAGGCAAGATAATAAGAGGGGTAAAGTATTGCGGATAAGAATATCCATCATAAAAAACTCACTTACTATTCCTGATTGTAATTATACTACAAACAATATGGCTGTCAACTAAGAGCCAGTTATTTGATTCAAGCACGACGAAAGTGCTACACTGATACTAGCAGTTATGAGTTATACCATTACCCAAGAGAGTTTTGAAAGCCTTGCTTCCTATTATGCCGACCCAACCCAGCGTCTAGACTGGAATTCAATCTTCGTTTTACCTACGTGGTTGAAGGTCTGGTGGCAGGAGTTTAGCACCAGCGCTGAATTGTATCTGGGCGCAGTTAGAGAAGGAGGTCAAATCATTGGCATTGCTCCACTTAAGTTGAGCGACGGGAAGGCGTCTTTTGT
>JAZDPB010000182.1:0-12204 GCA_043797985.1 Chloroflexota bacterium | reverse complement strand
AAGGGGAGAGGGATAAAGGGTGAGAGGTTAATAAAGAACCTCACAGAGGGAGACCTGTGATTATCGAGTTTGCGTTACTGTTATTAGGCGGTTATCTTCTGGGGTCTATCCCAAGTGCCTATCTGGTGGCTAAGTGGTCACGGGGTATAGACATAAGGCAATACGGTAGCGGTAATGTAGGGGCATCAAATGTATTCTCTGTCGTTTCTAAAAGATGGGCTATTCCGGTAACCATCTTCGATATTGGTAAAGGAGCATTAATAGTATGGGTGGCCCAACTGCTGGGGCTTGGTGCTGCGCAGCAGGTAACAGCGGGCATCATGACGATTATCGGGCATAACTGGCCTCTATTTCTTCGCTTTCAGGGCGGGCGTGGTGTTTACACCAGTCTGGGCGTTATCACTATGTTATCTCCGAAACTGGGCCTCATAACTTTAATAATCGCTTACTCGCTAGCTCCATTACGGCAGTTAGCGCTGGGGGTATCTTTAGCACTGATTTCTTTGCCCTTTTTTAGCTGGTTCCTCAGTCAACCGCTGGATATAAAGGAAAGGCTACCGATTACATTGGGCTTCGTAGTACTAGCTTTGATAGCTTTCTTAAAGAGGCTGATAGTACCCCGAACTCCGCTCAGTCAATCAGTGCCCGCGGTAGAACTGGTTGTTAATCGCCTGCTTTTTGACCGGGATATAAGGGATAGAAAAACCTGGGTAAGTCAAACCTCTCGCGGGACAAGCGCGACGGAACAACCACGCTTACCAGAAGAACGCGAGAAGCACTGATGACTCTTTTATCTCTGTCTTTGCAATCAGGAGCCTTTTGCCATATCGAATTGGCTAGGCTAGGCGATGGCGCTGATGCCGAGAGCATGTTGGGCAATAATCAGCTTTTGTATTTCGTTAGTACCGGCAAACAGGGGGGCAACCCTGGCGTCACGGTAGTAGCGTTCTACCGGAAATTCATCGCTATAGCCATAACCGCCATGAATCTGGATTGCCCTATCGGCAGCCTGCATAGCAACCTTGGAAGCATAATACTTGGCCATAGCCGTCTCTCTGGAGTAGCTTAGTCCCCGGTCTCTAAGGTAGGCAACTTGATAAACCAGGTATCGTGCAGCTTCAGTTTCGACAGTCATATCGGCAATCATCTCCTGGATTAGCTGAAATTGTCCGATTTGCTTGTTGAATTGTCTCCGCTCCCGCGCATACTTTACGCTGGCATCGATACAGGCTTGGGCTATTCCAACACAACCAGCGCTCATAGTGAAGCGAGCGTTATCTATCGCTGAAAGTACTACCCTCAGGCCCTGCCCGATTTGCCCCACCACATTCTCCTTAGGGATATGACACTGGTCAAGACTTACCTCGGCGGTATTAACGGCACGAATACCCAGTTTTCCTTTAATTTCGCGGGTGGAAAAACCAGGGGTCTTCGTCTCGATAAGGAAGGTGGCCAGTCCCTTACTCCCCTGGCTCTTATCAGTTTGGGCCAGGATGATAGCTATGTCAGCCAAGCCAGCGTTGGTAATCCAGGTTTTGCTGCCGTTGATTAGCCAGCCATCTCTATCAAGATGGGCAGTAGTTTCCACAGCACTGGCATCACTGCCGACATTCGGTTCAACAGCCCCAAAGCAACCTAAAAGCTCCCCCGCAGCAAGGCGAGGCAGATATTTTTCTTTTTGTTCCTTGGTGCCCCAATTTAGGAGGGTTAGCTCAACGAGGCATACTTGCACCATTAATATGCAGACGACATAAGCAAAATTAACTCGACCGACTTCCTCAACTAAGATGGCATGGGAAAGGTTATCTAATTTGGAGCCACCGTATTCTTGCGGTAACAGTCCACCCACCAGTCCTAGGGAGGACATTTTCTTGATGATTTCAGGACGGTAATACGCGTTTCGGTCGTCTTCTTTGGCTACCGGAAGAAGCTCCTTAATGGCAAAGTCTCTTACCATTGTCTGTAGCATCTTCTGGTCGTCAGTCAGTGATAAGTCCATCGCTTCCCCGCTGAAACTCTTGTGAGTTCTTCTTAAACCACTTTAACTCTAGCGTAAGTACCACGATTACTAAAAGATGACCGTGATACTTACGCTGAGATTGTCACAAAGGGCCTATTTCTTAGAGTATTGTTCGCGCAGCACTCGCTTGAGGACTTTGCCCATAGGGTTTCGCGGCAGCTCATCGACAAAAACTACCGCTCTTGGTCTCTTGAAGCTCGCCAAATTAACCCGGCAGAACTCCATTAACTCCTCGGGTGTAGCTTTCTGTCCTTTTTTGAGAACTATCACTGCCAGGGGCACTTCGCCCCACTCTTCGTCAGGGACACCGATTACTGCTACATCATCAACCTTGGCATTAATACGTAATACAGCTTCGAGTTCTTCGGGAGAGATGTTTTCCCCTGCCCTGATGATAATATCTGTTGCTCTTCCGGATAAGAAGTAATAGCCCTCTTCATCCTTATAGCCGATATCGCCGGTGTGAACCCATCCATCTTTATCAATGGTCTTTTGCGTTTTTTCCTGGTCTTTCCAGTATCCGCTCATTACCCTTGGTCCCCTGGCCAGGATTTCGCCCGACTCTCCTAAGGGTAGTTCCTTGCCTTCCTCATCAACTATCTTCATTTGGATATCAGCCATCGGCTTGCCAATGGAGGCAAGCCTCTTCAGCTTTTTCGCTCTCTCCGCTGGGGTTCCGGTTATAACATGGTCTTCAGGACCCAGAGCGGTGATGGTTGACGCCGTCTCCGTTTGTCCAAAGGCATTGATAAAACCGACCCCGGGGAATAGGTCCACTGCCTTTGTAATGACCTCAAGAGGCATCGGAGCAGCACCATAGGTTATAACCTTCAAACTGCGCAGGTCATGTTTTTTGAACTCAGGGTTATCCATCAGTTGTTTTAGCATGGTGGGAACCATCATGGCTCGGTTAACCTTCTCCTTCTCCACTAATGTCATCCACTCCCCGGGTTCAAACTGGCGCTCCATTACCAGAGTTCTGCCTCCGTAGATTGCTGCCATCATTGCTTGAATCCCGGCAACATGGTAAAGTGGAACGGTGAGAATATTCTTCTCGACTGTGTCCGGGTCCGGCGGGGTGACATTCTCCAATACATAAATACCGAAGCTATTGTGAGATAGCATTACCCCCTTGGGAAAGCCGGTGGTGCCGGCGGTATACATCAGTATGGTGGTATCGTTATCATCAATCTCGGTAAATACTTCATCGGCCGGTGCGGATGCTATCATATCCTCGTAGTACAGCATGCCATCTGCTGGTTTATCAAGGGAGATGAAGTTCTTTACCGACTTCACGCTAGACCTTATCGAATTTATTATGTCGACATAGCGGTCACCCATAAGCACGGTATTGGCTTCAGCAGAATTAAGCATGTAGGGAAGCTCATTCGCTTTGGCTCTGAAGTTTAGTGGTAAGTAGATGCCTCCTATTTTTGCTGTGGCGAAGTAGACTTCTACGCACTGGTTAGTGTTAACCTGCATCATGGCTACCCTATCGCCCTTTTTTACACCCAGCTTAGACAATGCATTTGCCAGTCTATTCACCCTTTCGTTTAGCTGGCTGAAGGTATACCTTTTCCCCTCAAAGACGATGGCAACCTTGTCCGGACAGATTGCCGTGGCTAAGTTAAGAAACTCGCTAGTATTCACTTTTCCTCCTTTTTTATTTTACTTTCTTGTCCTTCTTAGAGGGCAAGAGAGACTTTCCAAGGTTCATCTCAATGTCCAGCCCTTGCTCCAGGCTCATGTCGAGCCCCCGTGTGATAGCCTGCTTGGCATAGCTTATTGTCATTGGGTTATAAGCCCTCATCTTATTGGCTAATCCTTCCGCTGTCGATAATAGGTCACTCCGAGACACCACCCGGTTGACCAGTTTGAGACGGCGTGCTTCCTCAGCTTTAATCCACCGTCCAGTTAGCAGTATTTCTAACGCTTGCGCACTACCTATTAGTCGAGGTAGTGTTTGGCTACCACCCGCCGCCGGGATTATGCCCAATCCCATCTCAGGGACACCGAATTGAGCATCTTCCGAAGCCACTCTGATATCACAGCACAGAGCCATCTCTATTCCCGAGCCCAGCACATAGCCGTGAAGGGCGGCAATTAGCGGCTTGGTAATGCTCAGAAAAAGTCCCCAAAGGTCCCGCTCCCACCTGACTTGTCGGGCAATTGTTGGCGACGGTGCGCTGAGAAACTCGGTCAGGTCAGCGCCGGCACAAAAGGCTCTCTCCCCCGCACCCTTAAATATCACTACTTTGACCTCGGAGTCATCCTTGATAGCCCCTAATACCTCATAGAGTTCATCCCTCATCCGAATGTTATAGACGTTTAGTGCCTGAGGACGGTTAAGAGTAACATAACCTATCTCATTTTGTTTTTCGTAGATAATTACCTCAAAGTTATTCATCGGAATTCTTTACTATATTACCCCCAAAACTATCGTCCCTTAAACTTCGGCGGTCTTTTTCCCAGGAAGGCTTTAATGCCTTCCGTCCGGTCAGTAGTAGTGTGCAGTAAGAAATAAAGGTCGCCTTCCAGACGTAGCCCTTGCTCAAGGGTTAAGTCCATTCCCTTGTTTACCGCCTCCTTAACATATCTCAGAGCAAGGGGTGCTTTGCTTGCCATGGTGTTAACTAAAGCCTCGACTTCGGAAGCCAGATTTTCCTGACTAACTACTTTACTAACTAACCCTATTTCAAGCGCCTCCTCAGCACTTATAATATTGGCGGTAAGGATTAATTCCAGGGCTTTGCCCTTACCTACGATACGCGGTAGCCGCTGCGTTCCACCATCCATTGGTATTAGCCCCATGGTCACCTGCGGAAAGCCGAAATGCGCCTTCTGTGAAGCTAGCCTTATGTCGCAGCTCAGCGCTAGCTCTAGCCCTTGTCCCAACGCATTGCCATTAACTGCGGCGATAATCGGTCGGTCTATCCTGGAGATAGCTTTGGCGACATTATATTTGGTGTCAGGCTCGCTGCCGCCGCAGAATGTCCTATCTCCGGCTCCGGTAATTACGACCACATAGATATTATCATCCTGGTTTATCCCGGAGCAAATATCTTCCATCTCCTGGGCAAGCTGCTGGTTAATGATATTATCTGCCTCAGGCCGGTTGAGTGTTATATAGGCAACGTGACCCTTTGTGGTGTAAATACAAGTCTCATAGTGCATCACTTTGGTCTATCCCCGCTAGCGCCTTATGAAGCGACTCTTGTGGAAACCAGAGCCTATTTTAACTAACCTTATTGCTGTAGTCAAGGCTCATATTGATAAAGGAGACTGCTTACCTAATCACTCTAGTTGCACTATACGTGCCTGCATACCATCGGGACTTGTTTTTAAAAAAGCTACAGTGCCTAGCTGTGGCATATAATTGGGCATGGTTGCGCTACCGGGATTTACCAAGAGAACACCCTTATAATCCTCTATTGTCGGTAAGTGGGTATGACCAAAAACGACGACATCAGGGAGGCCTTCAGCGGGTCTGCCGTTGGGTCTGGAGGGGGATGGTTCTTCCTTCGGACTCTGTTTGATAAGGGCACTGCGTGGTTTAATATGTGCCAGCCAGATAGTGACATCGTCGAGATGTAAGGCTTGTCCCTTCATCATCCGGCTATCACCACCTAAATCCGCCTCCATATCGTCATCACCCCATGCTGCGAATACCGGAGCTATAGATTCAAGTTCATCGAGCACTGAAGGAATCCAGATATCGCCCGCATGCAGGATTAAGTCCACCCCTCGGAAAGCGGCTTTTAACTGAGGAGGAAGTGTTTCGTTCGGAGAGTTGATATGAGTATCCGACAACAGTCCAATAAGCAATGTGCATCCTACTATAGTGAATGGTGCTTTCTCTGTCAAATGTTGTTACCGTCGAGATGGACGATACGTATATCTGCCTGTCCTGAGCCGACATCGAGTATGCCGATAGTGCCTAGACCACGGCGGTAGTTCTGAAAGGTGGGACTCCCCGGGTTTATAAAGAGCGTATCGTCAAGAAGCTGCACGCTTGAGCGATGCTCATGACCGAAGACAAGAATGTCAGGGCTATCAGCTTTATCTTGCTCTGAAGCCTTCTCTTTTTGCCACCATAGAGTGAAAGAGTATGGTCTCTTGTGGATAAGCCATAGTGTCTGTCCCTCAAATTTCAAAATGTGTTTCTCTTTCACACGTTTGTCTTTTGAAATGTCTCCGTAGTCATCATCACCCCTGGCGGCAAGCACGGGCGCGATACGTTCCAGTTCATCCAGCACAGAGGAAACGTATATATCCCCGGCGTGTAGAATAAGGTCAACACCCCTTAGAGCTTCCATTAACTCGGATGGAAGTATTTTCTCTGCCTCGGGAATATGTGTATCTGCTAATAATCCAATAAGCATGCTCTACTCTTACTATAGAAAACCTTAGACTCGCTGTCAATTATTGATTCCGAACTGACAAATACTCTTCAGGCAGCACTTCCGGCAAAGGGGATGGCTGCGGCAGGATTCCTTACCAAGGCGGACTAATAGTGCGTGGTATTCATTAAATAGTGCCGTATCCGCTGGGAGGTTATCCATAAAAAGGTTCTGGTAGGCGCTATAGCTATTACTCTCCTTCGACAGACCAGTACGGTTGATGATACGGCGAGTGTAAGCATCGATAACAAAAACTGGCTTATTAGCAGCGTATAGTATTATGGAATCGGCGGTCTCCTGCCCGATACCGTAGACAGAAAGAAGCTGCTGACGAAGGTGGTCGATATCAACGTTAAACAATTTTTTCAGGCTGTCACCACAGTATTCTCTCAACCATTGCACCATTGCCTTGAGCTTACGAGCTTTGGCGTTATAATAGCCACAGGGACGGATAATGGTAGCAATTTCGGCGAGACTAAGCCGACGTAGCGCCTCTGGTGATAGTGCCTTAGCTGCCTTCAGATTGGCGATAGCTTTTTCCACATTTAACCAGGCGGCCGACTGGGTAAGTATGGCACCTACCATTACCTCGAATGGCTCTTCAGCTGGCCACCAGTGTTGAGGTCCATATTGGTCTGAAAGCTGATGATAGATATTTTGTAGCACCTGACTTATTGACTGGTTAACCATTTGGGTACCTTGTTGTCGCCCACCTCCCGCCCAGGGATGTAGGGTTTTATATCTAATACTGGCGTGCCATCGAGGGCATCAAGCCCTTCAACCCGTAATATGTTACCCTGACGCTGGAGTAATCTGACCGTAGTTTCGCCTATCCGATTCGGCCTATTCGGTGTCCGGGTGGCGAAAATCCCGGTGAGAGGAAGTTCCTTCTTGCCCCTGGGGTGAGTCTTAAGCGGTACTTCGCCTGAGGTAAGTCGGTGCATCCAGTAAAGGACGATAATATGAGAGAACCCCTCAAGCCCATCCAGAGCGTCGGTCAGGCTATTATTAATCACTATCTCAGAAACGACTTCACCCCAGTTGAAATCGGCTAGAGGCGGTCGCTCTTTAACTGCACTTTTAACGAAACCGATGGGTTTCAGGGTTATGCTGGTAAATTCATCAGTCATTGCGACACCATTACTATTTAAAACTATATTAGCATATTTATCGAGAGATTGTTTATTAACCTATCCCCCTTGTGTAAGGAATTTATTTCCTATAATGTGAGCGGAGAAGGCGATTGGCGGTGAAGCCCTAGCTATACCTCCAAATATTAGGGCGTCTGAGAGAAACTTCGCCTCTCTATAATTTTCCTGATGTTAGGGGCGTCTAAGAGGGGCGTTAGCCCCTCTTCTCAATATCTTCCCCCTCTCCTCTGAGGAGAGGGGGATTTAAGGGGGTGAGGTAGGTAGAAAGAGTACTATGTTTTTTATTCCTGACAGTGTAAAATCTGGATACGAGTGGAGGCGAGTTTGAGGATTCTAGATATCATTGCTAAATGGCTATTCATATTATGTTTGCCTGTTTTATTGCTGACAGCCAGCATCGGTTGGGCAGCTAATAGTCTATGGCTATACGAATACGGCTTTCATAAATATAATGTCGGCTCCACCACCGGTTTATCGGAGTCTCAACTAAAGAATGTAGCCATTGGGCTAATTAGATATCTTAACTCCGATGAGGAATATATTACCCTTATGGTAGGCAAGCAGAGCGAGCCATTCCAATTGTTTAACCAGCGGGAGATAGTCCACCTCAAGGATGTCAAGGGGCTTATTCGGCTCGACTATTTGGTTTTGCTGGGGACACTTATTTATATTCTGGGCTATAGTGGGGGCAGTCTTTACTATCGTAGACCAAAATATCGGCGACGCCTGGCGTGGGGGGTGGTTGCAGGTAGTAGCCTTACTCTGACTTTAATGTTGGCTTTAGGGCTAGGAACGCTATTCGACTTTGACCGACTTTTCTGGCAGTTCCACCTGCTAAGTTTCAGCAATGAACTTTGGCAACTCGACCCGACCAGTGACTACATGATAATGCTTTTCCCGGGCGGTTTGTGGTATGATGCCTTTCTCCTTTGTGCACTAACTACGGCAGTTGGAGCAGTGATTTTGGGTGGGGTAGCGGGAGGTTATTTGTTCTCTACCGGAAAAAGGATTGCTTCTAAGTGAGGGGGTGCTAGACAGAAAACTTTGTTTTTTTGATAACTGGTGTCATAATACTGTAAAAACAAAGCATCGACAAATATTCGGGGGTTAATTATGAAGAAGATAATAATCACAATGACACTGGTAGCTGTCTTGGTAGTGTCTCTACTTCCCGGGTGCTCGATGGTCGGGAAGGGAACGGTTACCGAGGAAAAGAAATTTGCCGATTTCACCAGGGTTTATTTGGGTGGTTCTTTTGAGGTCGAAATTACTCAGGCGGATTCATTCAGCATTGTTGTCACTACCAGGAGTGATTTACTCGACTATATCATCGTCTCGCAGGAAGGTGAAATATTAAGAGTGTATCTTAACCCCCGTAACCCCTTTACTGACTTTACTGCGATATCAAAATCATTCAAAGCCAAAATTACGATGCCCGTACTGACCGAGCTCCGTGTATCTGGGATAGCCGACGTCACTGTTAAGGGGTTCAAGTCAGCTAATAACTTCAATCTTGAAGAATCTGGTGCAAGCTCGCTAGATATTGGTAAAATGGAAGCGGGCGACACTGAATTCAAAATATCGGGAGCGAGCAAACTTAGCGGTGATTTGAAAGCGGCGGGGGCGAAATTCGAAGTATCGGGAGCCAGCATTATTGAGTTAGATGGTTCAACAGAAAATCTGGTTCTCAGCGCTTCCGGTGCCAGTAAGGCAAGCTTAGCCAACTTTTCGACCAATGCTACCAGTGTCAACCTTAGCGGTGACAGCGAAGCGACTATATTCGTAAAAGAAAAACTGGATGTCGTTCTAACTGACGCCTCAAGGCTTTATTTCAAGGGGAACCCAACTATGGGTACTACTATTATTTCCGATGCCTCAACCATCAAACACCAGTAAATAAGCTGAGACAGACGAAAGAATTCTGGTGGTCCCGATGAACGACCTCAAGCTCATACTTGAATTGTTTATGTTCATTGTTATATAGTATAATGCATTGTGAAAGTTGAGGAGAGGTAAATGGTGTCTGAAAAGGTATCAACGGAAGAAAGTACGCAGCTACGCGACTACGAGTTAATGTTAATCATTAGTCCGGAAGTTGCCGAACAGGAATTCCAGGCTACGATAGATAATGTGAGTCGGTTTGTTACTGATAAGGGGGGTAGTATCTCCGATGTAGAACAGCGGGGCAAGAGGAAGTTAGCTTATCCCATCAAGCATTTTGTAGAAGGCAGCTATGTTTTAGCCAAGTTCAAAATGAAGCCTGCATCTGGTAAAGAGTTGGAAGCGAACCTGCGGATTTCCGAGAACATTCTGCGGTATCTGTTGATAAAATTGGGTAGCTAGTAGAAAGATAGCTTGATTCCTTTATATGCCTGAAGAGAGTAAGAGGAGTGCGGGACGATGGTAAGCGTAAATAAGATAATAGTAATTGGCAATCTTGGCAGCGAACCAGAAATGCGCTTTACCCCCAATGGGAGGCCGGTAACTTCGTTTAGTGTCGCCACTAATTGGAGGTATACTACTGCTGAGGGTGAGCGCAGAGAGGAGACGGAGTGGTTTACGGTAGTTGCCTGGGGTAAGTTGGCTGAGCAATGCAACCAGTTTTTGACGAAGGGCCGGCTGGTCTATGTTGAGGGGAGGCTACGTACACATGCTTGGGAAGGTCAGGATGGACAAAAGCATTCTCGAAATGAAATAGTAGCTAATAGAGTCAGCTTTCTCGATAGGCAAGCAGTAGCCGGTCTGCCTGAGGAGAAGGCAGGCGAAGCTGGAGCTGATGAAATAGAGCCAGAGGATATCCCTTTTTAGATATAAGTTAGAGCTTAATAAATCTGGAAGTAGGGAGTTAATAAAAAGTGACGAGACAAAGAACTGGCGAAGGCAGGGAGACAAGATGGAACAAACCAAGATATGTGCCGACTCGTAAGGTTTGTTCCCTTTGTGCGGGTAAGGTTGAGGTGTTAGATTACAAAGACGCTGACAAACTGCGAGTATATATCACTGATAGAGGAAAGATAGCGCCGCGCCGCAGGACTGGCACTTGTGCTAGGCATCAACGAGTCGTATGTACAGCTATAAAGAGGGCACGGCACCTCGCCTTATTACCATACGTGCCAGCTCATATGCGTAGGATGGGAAGTGCTAGCACAGGTGGCTAGTCTAATAAGCTAATAATGCTTTCTCCCGTTTTTCATAATGAATATTACGTCTGATTGAGGGGTAAAATTGCCAAAAAGAACTTATCAACCAAAAAAGATTCCGCGTAAGCGTGAGCATGGTTTCCTGAAGAGGATGAGCACACGAGATGGGCGGGCTGTTCTCAAAGCGAGGCGTCTCAAGGGGCGCAAGCGATTGACGGTCGTTTAAAGCTGCTGTTGAACAGATATGAAAAGGTGAGTGATGAGGGGCGAAGAATACCTGACTAAGCCACAGCAATATGCGTCGGTGTATAGTAAAGGTAGCTCGTGGGCGTCGAATATGATGGTAGTGAAGGCATCACCCAATGGTCTTACTCTATCACGGTATGGCTTCTCAGTTAGCAAGAGAGTAGGTAATGCGGTAATACGAAATCGGGTAAAGCGTTTGTTTCGGGAAATCCTGCGGGTAACGCCAATTAAATCTGGATGGGATATTATATTTATTGCTCGTCCGGCAGCAAACGCTGACTATGCCATTCTTAGGAAATCGGTTGAGGATTTGTTATCCCGCGCTCACCTGCTGGACACCGATGAAGAGCATGGCTTTCTAGGCGAGGTAAGGCCGGGAGCAACAGTAAGTTAGCGGATTAAGAAGCCTGAAAAGGCTTAACAATCACAACTAGAGAGGTAATGTGAAGGAGTTTGCCTTAGGGCTGATTAGACTTTACCAGTTAACCCTATCACAGGTGATACCACCATCCTGCCGTTTTACCCCAACCTGTTCTCAATACACCTACGATGCTATCAAAAGGTATGGTCTTCCGAGAGGAGTATGGCTGGGAACAAAGCGTCTAGCCCGTTGCCATCCCTTTCACCCGGGTGGTTATGACCCTGTGCCATGATGCGGGATTAATCTCTGCTTTCGTTTATAACCTTCTTTTGGCAAACCTTTTATTTTGATGGAGTGAATAATTGAGACCTAAAGTGAGCATGATATCGTCGCTTAAAACCCTGCTACTAGTGACATTTGTCCTGGGCGTGCTAGCCTTTGCTGGTTGCACTGGTACTACCGTTATCCCTAAGGGTTGGTCAGGTGGGACAATAGCCGATGGCACCTTGTTTATCGGCTCTATGGAAGGTAAAGTTGTAGCCATGAATATAACAGACGGCAGCCGTACATGGACAACGACGCTGGAAGCAGCAGCACCCTCGGGTCAATTTGGCTGTGCGCCAGCAGCTACAACGGTAGCTATCTATGGGTCTCCAGCCGTGGCTGAAGGGCTAGTCTATGTTGGTGGCTATGATGGTAAAATTTATGCCTTTAGTCCTGGCAGGGATGAATCAAGGTGGATTTATCCTCGGCAGGGTAATCTCGGTGGCGCAATTGTTGGCGGGCTTACCATCGCTCAGGACAAGGTCTATTTTGGCTGTGCCGACGGCAAGGTCTATGCCCTCAACGCCGCTGATGGTTTCAAGGAATGGGAGTTTACGACCGG
>JAZDPB010000106.1:0-12306 GCA_043797985.1 Chloroflexota bacterium | reverse complement strand
CCACCTGAGATGGCCAGGAGTGCCAGAGAGTCATACCCTGGCTTTGACCGCCGGGCGGCATTGAGGATGATGATGGAAAACCATGCCCTCGAACATTCTGAGCGTATGCGTGAGGTGCTGGAAAAAGTTCCCGCATCAGCCCGACCTGCCCTGCTACGGGCTATTACCGTGTCAGAAGCTGGCTATTCGAAAGCCATTGGGTCTTTCGACTAATCAGCTAGCGAATTTCGAAAATATTTTCGAAATTCGCTACTAACTAATTCGCCACTTTTTCGTTATATTTTATATTGGCGGAACTTTGTCTGTAGGAGTTGGGTATTGAAAAAAGTCTGGTTACTGGTTATAGGTCTGGTATTAGTGTTAGCTGCAGTTGTTTGGGCTGCGGTCCAATTAATAATGCGGTCTTAGAACAAATTTAGGTACTCAGCAGAAAGGAAGTGATAAATATGACGAGGCTTTTTAAGATAACTCTGGTAATTTTAGCGGTAGGCTTGGTCAGTGTTCCCCTATTAAGCTGTGCTTCTAACACGGACTCGACATCAGGAGCGCAAAACCAGATAGCGACCGTGCAGCGGGGAGACCTGGTAATAGATATTCCTGCTACCGGTAACCTGGCATTGTCCCATAAGGAGGACCTCGCCTTTGAAATAGCGGGGATAGTAGAGGAAGTCCTGGTAGAAGCAGGAGATTCGGTTAAAGAGGGACAGGTGCTGGCTAAGTTGGATGACTCGCCCTGGGAGGACACACTGAAAGCATTGGAAGATGCGGTAACGAAAGCTAAAGATAACCTGACCACAGCCCAGCGCAACGTCACTGATAAAGAGTTGGCTTTGCGCGAAGCGCAACTCAACCTTGAGACAGCGGAAGACAGCCTAGAGCAAATAGCTCAGGTGAAAGGAGCGAAAGACGCTGTAGACGATGCTCAGTATAACTTGGATATTGCCCGGGCAATAACAGCAACGACCGGGATAGCAACAGGGACTGGTTCCTCTTACCGATGGGATGAACAGATGCTTAATAACGAATTGGTTCGAGCGAAAAGTTATCTTGCTGAGGTATTGAGCGGTAGCACACTACCGGAGGACGTGGCTCGGCAACTGGAAAGCAGCCAAATACAGGTTGAGAAAAAACAGAGGTTGCTTGAGGACGCTCAGATAGCAGTGGAAAAGGCTCAGCAGACAATAGAGGATGACCAAGAAGTACTAGCCGATGCCCAGGAAGCACTGGATGATGCTAAGAGTAAAAGTCCGGAGGTAAAAGCCCCCTTCGATGGCTTTATTACCGCGGTCAATGTCAAAGGAGGCCAGGAGATAAAAAAGGGGACAGTGGCGGTAACACTTGCCGACCCCACTAAATTCGAAACTGAAATTCTGGTCAGCGAGATGGATATCTTTGACGTGCAGATTGGCGGAAATGCTACCGTGCAGGTGAATGCCAACTCGGCACTGAACCTGTCGGCTAATGTCACCCGTATCTCACCGACGGCTACTATTCAATCGGGAGTGGTGAATTATAAAGTCAAGGTTGAAATAAAATCACCGGAAGCAGTAATGCAGGAGCTACAGTCAGTAAGACAGCAGGTGACGGGGAACACAACGCAAGGTCAGAGGTCTTGGCCGGCATCGGGGAACCTATTCGGGCAGGCGTTTGGAAGCAGTAACCTGACGCAGGAACAGATTGCCCAGATGATACAACAGAGGCAGCAGGAGCAGGCTGGGCAGGCAGGTACGCAAACGCTGACTACACAAGCATCTCAAATCGCTCAACTCAAAGAGGGGTTGAGTGTGACCGTCACCATAGTGGTAAACCAGAGGAGTAATGTTCTTCTGGTGTCCAACCGGGCGATTAGTGTCAGCAGGGGAGGGACTACGGTTAATGTGCTGAAAGACGGCGTTACTGAGCAGCGTTCAATAACGGCCGGGCTTAGTGACGGAGTGAATACTGAGGTAACCGGCGGACTTAGCGAAGGTGAACAGGTTGTTATTACTAGGACCACAACAACCACAACGTCAACTTCGACACAAAGCCAAGGAATACCCGAAGGAAGGTTCTTCATGCCATGAAAGAGAATGGTCAGATGATTCAGTTGCAGGGCATAACCAAGGTCTATCACATGGGCAAAAGAGAGTTGCCTGTGCTTAAAGGAATAACCCTGAATATTGAGAAGGGTGAGCTGGTGGCAATTATGGGTGCCTCTGGCTCGGGCAAAACAACACTGCTCAATCTTATTGGCTGTCTGGATAGGCCGACGGCAGGCACCTATTATTTTGAAGATAAAGAAGTCAACCGTCTTAGCAGTAGTGAACTGGCACGCATCAGGGGGCAACGGATTGGCTTTGTCTTCCAGACCTTTAACCTGCTGTCACGACTTTCGGCACTGGCTAATGTGGAACTTGGCATGACATACGCTGGCGGCGTTAATCGTCAACTTGCTTTAGATGCACTGGCTAGGGTTGGACTTGCTGACCGGGTCAAGCACCGCCCTGTCGAGCTTTCAGGAGGAGAGCAGCAGCGGGTTGCCATTGCCCGGGCGATAGCAAAAACCCCCTCATTATTTCTAGCTGATGAGCCTACCGGCCAGTTGGACAGCCACTCCGGACAGGAGATAATCTCTATACTCACTTCCTTACATGCCGAGCAGGGCATTACGCTACTCGTGGTAACTCATGATGCCGATATCGCCCGCAACTGCCAGCGGATAATTCATCTCAAGGATGGCGAGATTGTTGCGGAGGAAAAGTTATGAAAAAGTGGCTTGGACTATTATCTACTGTCTGGATTGGTGTTGCCACCCATAAATTCCGCAGCTTTTTAACAGTCCTCGGCATCGTTATCGGTGTCGCCGCAGTGATTGCTCTGATGTCCATCGGTAAGGGCGCTGAGTCATCCATCCTTTCGCGTATCCAGGGGCTCGGGTCAAACCTCGTCACCATCAGCCCGGGCTTTACCACGCAACAGGGTGGAGTCAGGAGCAGTTTCGGCAGCTCTCAGAGCCTCACACTGGAAGATGCGATCGCAATAGCCGAACAGGTGCCTTATCTATCGGCAGTAGCCCCTTCATATTCGTCTTCACTCCAGGTAATTGTCGGCAGCAATAATCTCAATTCCAGGGTTACCGGGGTAACTCCGGAATATATGTTAGCGTACAACTTAGAGACCGCCTATGGTGACTTTATCACTGACTATGATTACCAGCGTGCTAGTAGAGTGGCGGTACTTGGTTCCAATGTAGAGGCCACCCTGTTTGGCGATGATGACCCAATAGGACAACGAATACGGTTGGGTAGCAATATTGTCACCGTCATCGGTGTTCTCCAGAGTAAAGGGGCTACGATGGGTTCATCGGACGATGCCATCCTGGTTCCATTGTCCACTTTGCAGCAGATGGCCGCTCGAACACTTACCAGCCGTGGTGAGCATGTGGTATCGTCCATAGCGCTGACGGTAACCGACGAGCAGCAAACAAGTAATGTCATTGACGACATCACTTATTTGCTCCGTGACCGACATAAGTTGGCTGCCGATGCGGAAGATGACTTTAGAATTACCTCTATGGAGGAAATAGCCGCCACAATGCAGGAAGCTATGAATACTATGACTCTCCTATTAGGTGCCATCGCCGCTATTTCACTACTGGTAGGCGGTATCGGTGTGATGAACATCATGCTGGTATCGGTACTGGAGAGAACTAGGGAGATAGGTATCCGCAAGGCTTTAGGAGCCAGAGAGCGGGATATATGGGCTCAATTCCTCATTGAGGCGGCATTCCTGACATTTATCGGCGGTATCATTGGCGTCATAGTCGGTTGGGGAGCCTCGTTCGCCATATCATACTCTGGACTGATGACGACTTTAGTCTCCGCTGATATAGTTGTCCTTGCCGTTTCGGTATCGGTTGGCATCGGTCTGTTTTTCGGTTTTTATCCGGCCTGGAACGCTTCTCGCCTTGACCCCATTGAAGCGCTGAGGTCGGAGTAGGAAATAGTTTTTAAAAATGTCTCCGATTGGCACTAACCAAACGCCAACCTTTTCGTTATATATATTAGAAACATTAGAAAGGAGGAGAGGAGAAATGTGGAAGAAAAGGAAGCTGCTTATACTTGCTGTACTGGCAGCTCCGGTATTGTTGGTCGGAGGTGTAGGGGGAGCGGTCTATGCCCAGACAGGGAGTGATAATACGACCACCCCAGGCAAGACACTATTAGCCAGAGTGGCTACAATCCTGGGTATCGACCAGCAACGAGTAGAGGATGCCTTTGCTCAGGCCAGGGAAGAGATGCAGAACGAAGCTCTGGACAACAGGCTTAAGGGCCTTGTCGAGCAGGACAGGATAACCCAGGAGCAAGCTGACCAGTACAAAGAGTGGTTGCAATCAAAGCCTGACATGAGCCAGTACCGGCAGCAATTCAGAGAATGGCAGCAGGCAAGGCCAGGCATTCCAGACGAGCTTAAAGATTGGCAAGAGGACAGACCAGACGTTCCACTACCCGGTGGATTTGGTGCAAGAGGTTTTCGCGGTGGTATGCAGATGGGTAGAGGACTATGCTTACCCGGCTGGTAAGCACTTCACACAATTAATAAGAAGGGAGATTCTTTTGAGTCTCCCTTCTTATTTTATTCGCAATATCTTTATCTCTGAGACCTATCGTAACACGAACGACAAAGTGGTTTGTCCATTGTAGTCGGTGCAGGTTTGCCACACCAGTGGCAAACCTTTTCTTCGTGATCGGGGTTCTCCCACTCTGCCCATTCCTTATAGCAATCTCTACAGAGCGGTTTGTCCAAATCAGCGGGTATTGACTTCCTGCACCGGATACAAAAACCTTGCTGTCTGGCACTAGTTCCTGGAGAGTAAGAACTACTCTGGATTCTTCCTTGCTTAATCACTGTATCGGCTATCGACTTTGTCTCTTTCACAACTTCGCCAAAAACGCTTCTTATTAAGCTGTCTTTCTCCGCGTTAGTAACTATGAATTCTGCTTCGTTGCGAGCCTCATTAAACACATTGTAGTCGTTTTTTAGGCTAAGCAGTATTCCCATCTCTCTATTATTCTGTTGAGAATAATCATACAGATTCAAGGAGCTAATTACCATCGATTCTTCGTTGTAGAAACACTTGGCATGTAGATTTTCATCAAAGCGAAGTTCCAGGTTTTTTAGCTGTTTGAGGTCACTTTTTACATCGGCTTTCAAGTCATCTTTTCTACAAACCACTACTATTTTAATGCCTTTGCCATCAATGTATTTTAGGCGTGCAAGCAAAAGTTCTGGAATCTTAATGTAAGGGGATATCAAAACCAACTTACCTTTAGTATTGTTTACTATAGCTTCTATTTCTGCATAAGCTTTAGATGTGTTTAGGAATTCTGCCACTCTTCTCTCCTAAAATAGTGTTTGCTGAGGAGGTTTTTCCTTATTATAGGGCAAGCCGAGGTGCTGATATGCCAGTTGGGTAGCTACTCGACCACGAGGTGTTCTATCCAGAAAACCCAGTTGCAGAAGGTAAGGCTCATATACATCCATAATTGTATCTGCCTCTTCGCTGATAGAGGCGGCAATGGTTTCCAAGCCTACCGGACCCCCGTTGAACTTGTCAATAATGGTATGTAGCACCTTATGGTCTACTTCATCCAAACCTATCGGGTCGACTTCAAGCTTAGATAATGCCTGAACGGCTATTTCCCGTGTGACGACACCGTTTGCCATCACCTGAGCGTAGTCCCTGACGCGCTTGAGCAACCGGTTAGCTACGCGAGGTGTACCTCTAGCCCGGCAGGCTATCTCCGTCAAGCCTTCGGCTTCAGCTTTTACTTCGAGAATACGGGCGGAGCGTTTTAGGATTGTTTCTATAGATGTTTGGTCATAGAAATCGAGGCGGTGAACAGCGCCGAACCGGTCACGAAGGGGCGGGCTTAACAGAGCAAAGCGGGTGGTAGCACCAACGAGAGTAAAGGTAGGCAGGTTTAGTCGCAGGCTTTTGGCACCAGCCCCCTTACCTATAATGAGGTCCAAAGCGAAGTCTTCCATCGCTGGGTATAATACCTCCTCTACCACCCGGCCGAGGCGGTGAATTTCATCAATAAAGAGCATATCCTGGCTGCGCAGATTAGTCAGGATAGCCGCCAGGTCGCCAGTACGCTCTATAGCCGGGCCCGAGGTAATTCTAATGTTGACCCCCATCTCAGCGGCTATAATGCAAGCCAGGGTAGTTTTACCCAAACCAGGCGGACCATAGAGAAGTACATGGTCCAGCGCTTCGCCTCTGCCCTTGGCAGCAGCAATAGCTATATTCAAATTATCTTTAACCTTGGACTGCCCGATGAAGTCAGTGAGACACTTTGGCCGCAGACTGACATCAAGCGGTATGTCCTCGGCATCGGGTTTACTTGATATCAGACGAGCTATTTTAACTGCCCCCCTTTATGAATGACTTATCATGATTATACCACATCTCATAAAAACAGAGCTGCCCTCGTTATGAGGGCAGCTCTACTTACTTAAAGCAATCGAACCGTGATACCGGGAAGCTTTTAGATAGCTACTTCTGCGTTATCTCCTTCATCGCTTGGGCTGGCTATCAGGCTCGGTGGAACCTCGGCCAATTTTGGCTCTTCAGCCAGCGGCAACTTCGGCATTTCTTCAATCAGAAGAGGACGGGCGGGGATTAGTCTACCGATGATTACGTTTTCCTTAAGTCCAACCAGCCTATCAGTTTTTCCCTTAACTGCAGCCTCAGTAAGCACCTTGGTGGTCTCCTGGAAAGAGGCGCCGGCTAGCCAACTATTAGTGCTGAGTGAGGCACGAGTTATGCCCAACAATACCGTATGAGCGGTGGCTGGTTCACCACCTTTGGCTAATACCTCAGCATTAATATCCTCATACTGAAACTTGTCCATCAACTCGCCGGGTACCAGTTCAGTGTCGCCCGAGGAATCGATACGAACCCTGCCCAACATTTGACGGATGATAATCTCAATATGCTTATCGCTTATGTGTACTCCCTGTGAGCGATACACCCTTTGCACCTCATCTACCAGGTATTGCTGGACAGCCTCCCTACCCAAAATGTTTAGCATCTCCTGCGGATTGATAGAGCCATCGGTAAGTTGCTGCCCCACTTTTACTAAGTCTCTATTTTGTACACGAACGTACGGTGCACCGGGGACAATATACTCTCGCTCCTCTTGCTCCTCATACGCGATTGAAATTTGGCCATCTTCAATGGCTATCTTCCCGGCAACACCAGCCACAATAGGTTGAGCTTCAACAGCTACCTCTGGCGATTTTGTTGTGGCTCCACGCTTGCGAGCAGGACTGGCTAATACTGTTCCTATATCTACCCATTGGCCATCTTTTACCGCAACTTTAAAGCCGGAAGGTAATGAATATTCCTCACGGAATACCTCGGAGCTACTAATCTTAATCTTCTCTCCTTCATCGCTATGCGTTACTTCAGCCACGCCATCTATGTCAGAGAGGATTGCCGGAGCTTTAGGCTGCCGTGCCTCAAATAGCTCTTCTACCCGGGGCAGGCCGCTGGTAATATCAAGACCTACCACACCACCGGTGTGGAAGGTACGTAAAGTCAGCTGGGTACCCGGCTCGCCAATACTCTGGGCAGCGATTATGCCCACTGCCGTATTGAGGTCAACCGTATGCCCGCGTCCAAGGTCTCGGCCATAGCATCGCTGGCAAATACCCCGCTTGGATTGACAGCTAAGGGGAGACCTGACATAAACCTTGGTTATCCCGGCAGCAATGATTGCACTTGCCTTGGTCTCATCTATTTCTTCATTCCGGTCTACAATAATTTCCCCAGTCTTTGGATTAACTAACTTGCTAGCCGCCATTCGACCAGTTATTCGTTCAGCGAGCAATGGCAGTAGCGCCAGTTCTTCTGGTTTGGATATCCAGATACCATCCGTAGTACCACAGTCCTCCTCGAGGACGATAACATCATGAGAGGCATCGATGAGTCGCCTGGTGAGGTAACCGCTCTCTGATGTCCTTAAGGCGGTGTCGGCTAATCCTTTGCGAGCGCCATGGGTGGACATGAAATATTCCAGGACACTAAGCCCTTCACGGAAGCTCGACTTGATAGGGAAGTCGATTATTCGACCTGAAGGGTTAGTCATTAAACCTCGAATACCTGCCATCTGTGTAATCTGGGAAATATTACCTTTTGCTCCTGATGTTGCCATCATGTAGACACCACCGTCACGGTCAAGAGAGTTGGAGACCGCCTGGGTAATCTTGTCAGTAGTTTTCATCCATGCCGATACGACACCATTATACCTTTCGTCCTCAGTTATCAAACCGCGATGGTACTGGTTTTCAATAAGGGCAGTCTCGGCCTCTGCCTCTCCTAATAGCTTTGCTTTAGCCTCAGGAACCCGGATATCGCTCATAGCGATGGTAGCTCCTGATTTAGTGGCATAACGGAAGCCCAGCTGTTTCAGGTTGTCAAGTACCACCGCCATATCTTCATCACTCAACAACTTAAAACAATCGGTTATTATTAGTTTTAAGCCTGATTTGTCAACTACCTTATTATAGAAGCCTAACTCTGGGGGTAAAATCTCACTAAACAGGATACGCCCGACGCTAGTTTTAATCCTTTGTCCGCCGTTTTCCTGGTCCCTGACTTCAACTTCAGCCCTAAAGTCAACAGCACCAAGTTCATAGGCAAGCTTTGCCTCTTCGAAACTGCCGAAGATAGTGCCTTCTCCCTTAGCCCCAGGTCTGATGGTCGTCAGATAGTAGCAACCGAGCACTACATCTAGTGTTGGGGTTACTATTGGCTCACCACAGCTGGGCAGCACCATATTATGTATGCTGAGCATAACCTCTCTCGCCTCTCTGACTGCGGCGTTGGAAAGCGGTATATGGACTGCCATCTGGTCACCGTCAAAATCGGCATTGAAGGCAGTACATACCAAAGGATGGAGTTGGATAGCGCTACCATCAATTAGCACCGGCTCGAAAGCCTGGATACTAAGCCGGTGTAGCGTAGGAGCTCGGTTAAGCAATACCGGCCGCTGCTTGGCAACTTCTTCAAGTATGTCATACACTTCTGGCTTTGCCCTCTCTACCAGCCGCCGAGCGCTTTTGATGTTATGAGCCAGACCCCGTTCGATGAGTCGGTTCATTACGAAGGGTTTAAATAGTTCCAGAGCCAGCCGCCTGGGTAGTCCGCACTGGTGAAGCTTGAGCCCAGGACCGACAACGATAACCGAACGCCCGCTGTAGTCAACCCGCTTGCCGAGTAGGTTCTGTCGAAAACGTCCCTGTTTGCCCCGAAGCATGTCTGAAAGTGACTTTAGTTTATGTTTGTTACTGGTGGAAACAACCTGCCCGCTTCGTCCATTATCAATAAGGGAATCTACTGCTTCCTGCAGCATCCGTTTTTCGTTACGGATGATAATCTCCGGCGCCTCGATTTCCATTAAATGGCGCAATCGGTTGTTACGATTGATAACTCGTCGATAGAGGTCGTTTATGCCGCTGATAGCGAATTTACCTCCGTCTAACTGAACCATAGGCCGAAGGTCGGGTGGTAAGACCGGTAACACAGTCCAAATCATCCACTCTGGCTTGTTGCCGCTGCGGCGAAAGTCCTCTACTATCGGTAGCTGCTTGCCAGCCTTCTTGCGGCGCTGGCCTGAACTGGAACGCATTTCCTGGAGCAGTTCGTTACGGAGTTCATTAATGTTGACCTCTTTAACCAATTTATAAATGGCTTCAGCCCCCATCCCGGCATTTACAACCTGCTCATATTTATCTTTTAGCTCCTGATATTGACTCTCGGTCAGTAGCATTCTTAGTCTGAGGTCCCTTAGCTGTTCCACCTCAGTTGAAAGATGCTCTTCAAGCTCTGCTTTTTCCTCTTCCCATTTTTGCCGCAGATGGTTCACTTCCTCTACCGATGCTTGTTCCATCTCGGCTATCTTAGCCTCTAGTGCTGTTTGGCGCTTAGCTATTTCCTGTGAGGAATTCTCACCAAGTTGTTTAATTGCTTCCTCACGAGCTTCTTCGTTTATAGCAGTAATAATATAATGGGAGAAGTATAGAACACGCTCCAGGTTTCTTGGGGACAGGTCGAGTAGCAGCCCCAGCCGGCTAGGTATTCCCTTGGCAAACCAGATATGGCTTACGGGGCAGGCTAGTTCGATATGTCCCATTCGTTCACGGCGCACCTTCGACTGGGCTACCTCGACGCCGCACTTATCGCAAATAACACCCTTATAGCGTATTCTTTTATACTTACCGCAGAAACATTCAAAGTCTTTAGTTGGCCCAAAGATTCTTTCACAGAAAAGCCCGTCCCTCTCCGGTCTGAGGGTGCTGTAGTTAATAGTCTCCGGCTTGGTTACCTCACCGTAAGACCAGCTCCTAATCTGCTCCGGGGAAGCTAAAGAGATACGGACAGCATCAAAATCGTTAACTTCAAGCATTTTCTATCGCCTCTTTCTGAGTGGAGTCTTCACCAGCTTTAAGCGCTGTTTCAAGACTATGTAACTTGCCAATTTCTCCAGCAGGGACTACCTTTTCTTCTTCATTAATCACCTCAATGGCAAGCCCCAAGCTTTGCAGTTCCTTAACCAGGACTTTAAACGATTCTGGTACCCCAGCCTGGAGGATATCCTCATTCTTGACTATAGCCTCGTAAGCCTTAGCCCGGCCAGTCACGTCGTCTGATTTGATAGTCAAAATTTCTTGCAGGTTATAGGCAGCGCCATAAGCCTCCAGTGCCCAGACTTCCATTTCACCAAAACGCTGGCCACCAAATTGAGCTTTGCCCCCCAGCGGTTGCTGGCTAATCAATGAGTATGGTCCGGTTGAACGAGCATGGAACTTATCTTCAACAAGGTGATTTAGTTTCATCATATAGATGGTGCCTATTGTCACCGGGTGGTCAAATGGCTCACCGGTATGTCCGTCACGGAGTATAACCTTGCCGATGATGGGTGGTGGAAGTCTCCTTTCCGTACTAACCTTCTCTACCACTGCTTCCACTTCCTGGGAGCTAAAGTCTCGACTGGCTATGCCCATGTCTTCAAGCCACAAACGCAGACAAACCTCCCTTGCCTCTCCAGTATTATCGTCACCGAAGACCTTATCTCCGTCATAACCCTGGCTTTTAATCCATGCCTTAGCCTTTTCGATTTGCGGAACGGGGTTTTCATTATTCGGGTCGAGGTTGACAGCTCCCGCTTTTTGAGCCAGCCAGGCTCTAGCCAGGGCGTCCTCAATAGCAGTATCATTGGCACCATCAAAGATAGGAGTAAGTGCTCTGAAGCCCAGTATCTTGGCTGCCCAACCAAGATGGGTTTCCAGAACCTGGCCGATATTCATTCGTGATGGGACACCAACGGGATTGAGAATAATATCTACCGGCGTGCCATCGGGAAGGAAAGGCATATCTTCAAGCGGGGCTATTATGGAGACAACCCCCTTGTTGCCATGCCGACCGGCAAGCTTGTCCCCAACAGAGACCCTTCGTTTCTGAGCAACCCAGACCTGCACCTGTTGATTAACCCCGGCTGGCAGGTCATCACTGGAGAAGACCTTCACATTAATCACTTTGCCCCACTCACCGTGAGGCACTCGCAGGGAAGTGTCCTTAACCTCGCGCGCTTTCTCACCGAAGATTGCTCGCAAAAGCTTCTCCTCGGCTGATAGCTCTGCTTCTCCCTTCGGGGTAATCTTACCGACTAGTATATCGTCGGGACCTACCTCGGCACCAACCCGGATAATGCCATTTTCATCAAGCTCACGCAGGCTTTCTTCGCCAACATTAGGAATGTCCCTGGTTATTTCTTCAGGCCCTAACTTGGTATCACGGGCTTCCACCTCGTGTTTCTCAATGTGAATAGAGGTAAAGGTGTCCATCCCAACCAGACGACTGCTGACGATGATAGCATCTTCAAAGTTATAACCTTCCCAACTCATAAAGGCGCACAGCACATTCTGCCCGAGGGCAAGTTCTCCCTGTTCTATGGATGAGCTGTCGACTAAAATCTGTCCCGCCTCTATACGGTCACCCTTGTTTACTATCGGGCGTTGGCTAATACAAGTCCCCTGATTGGTACGCACAAACTTCTGTAGCTGATATACGTCATTCTCGCCACTATCTGTAGTGACCACAATCTGTGAGCCAGTAGATGAGGTTATTACGCCTGCATTGCGGGCAAAAATAACCTGCCCGCTATACCTGGCGACTTCTCTTTCCATTCCAGTAGCTACTACAGGTGCTTTCGGAAAAAGTAGCGGGACAGCCTGTCGTTGCATATTGGAGCCCATCAA
>JAZDPB010000165.1:0-2137 GCA_043797985.1 Chloroflexota bacterium | reverse complement strand
TAGGGGTTATGACCCATAGCCTCCACTACGGTACCGCCGTTTTTGAGGGTATCAGGGGCAACTGGAATAACGAACACCAGCAAATTTATATCTTCCGCCTGAAAGAACACTATGAACGGCTGCTTAAAGGCTGCCGGGTGCTGAAGATTGACCTGCCCTATTCGCTTGACGAGTTGTGCCAGATAACAGTCGAGCTGGTTAAAAGGTGCGAATTTCAAGAGGATGCCTATATCCGCCCTATGGCTTATAAGAGTTCTGAGGCCCTCGGCGTCCGCCTCCATGACCTGGAAGGTGATTTTCTGGTTTTTGCCATTCCATGGGGACGGTATCTTGACGTAGATAAAGCAAGGTGCGTCGTCTCCTCATGGCGGCGCCCCGATAACAATGTGCTGACACCACAGGTCAAGGTCACCGGTATCTATGTCAATAATGCCATGGCCAAAACTGAAGCTATCGAGAGCGGCTTTGACGAGGCAATCATGCTGACACCGAATGGTTATGTCTCGGAAGGGAGCGGCGAGAATATCTTTCTGGTCATAGACGGCAAGCTGGTCACGCCGGCCAGCTACAACAGCATCCTGCTGGGCATTACCCGCCAGACAGTAATGGCGCTGGCAAAAAATGAACTGGGTATAGAAACTATAGAGAGAAACATCGACCGCAGTGAGCTATACGCTGCTGAAGAATGCTTTCTTACCGGCACTGCTGCCCATGTAACGCCCGTAGCCGAAATCGACAACCGTAACATAGGAAACGGTGAAATCGGCCAGATAATGGGAAAGCTACAGGAAATATATGCAGATGTAATACGAGGCAACTACCCCAAATATCTTAACTGGTGTACTCCTGTTTATCCTGAAAAGTCTTAATACCGGAAACACCTCTGCTCGGTTCTTAGTCAGGCACCTTTTTGGTCGTGCCTACCCGCAGTGATTTTAACAGGCAAATAACCTGGCAGCTTTCTTCCAGGGCAGTGGTACAGTGATGGGCATCCTCAAGCAGTTGACCGATAGCAAAGCTACCATGACCATGAACAATAACAATCCGATATTGATTTAATGTCTGAGCAATAATATCAGTCAGACCCACTGCCCTCACTTCCATATTCCAACCAAGGACAGGAACCCTTTCCGCTACAGATAAACCTTCAACATCGGTTGGCACAATCTCGGTTTCAACCAATGATAGGGCAACTGCATGAGGTGGATGGGCATGAACAATTGCCAGTGCCGGAGTCTGCTGGTAAATGGCACGGTGAACAGCCAGTTCGGATGAGGCCAGCGGTGTTAACCGGTCATTAATAGCTATTCCAGTCTCTATCAGGTCATGTTCCTGCAAACAGCCCAGCCTGCTGGAACGCCGGGTAATTATCATACGGTCTCCCAACCTAATACTCAGGTTACCACTATTAGAAGAAACAAGCCCCCTGGTAAACAACTCCCCCCCTACACTCTGAAATTGAGATAAAATCATAGTTACCTCTTTAAACTTAAGCCCTTTTGAGAGTATTAGATTGGACTACTTTCAACCTGCAACAACCGCTAATTTATACCAATTGGCAACAAAAATCAAACCATGCCATTCGCTAAGCCAACTGCCTGATGACGGCAATTACCCGGCCTTGAATCTCAACATTATCTGGTGCGACATACATAGGCTGCATCAGGCTATTTGCCGGTTGAAGACGAACGCGCCCTGATTCTACATAAACTTTCTTCAGCGTAACCTCTTTTTCAGCCCTGAGCCAGACGGCAGCCATCTCACCATTCTCCACAGTATTCACATACTGCATCAATACAATATCACCGTCGTTAATTAAGGCATCCACCATTGAAAAGCCACTAACCTGCAAAGCATAAACCCCCTCCCTGCCCCGGGTCAAGTCTTCAGTCACCTCAATAGTCTCGGATGAAGCAGTTACGTCCCAGGTATCAGGAGCAGGTACCGGTATCGGCTCACCAGCCGCTATTCGACCAATGACGGGAACTTGCACCCGGGACCGCAGAGCAGAAGACCAAGTCAGTAACTCAATGCCCCGTGAGACATCAGGATGACGGCGAATATAACCAGTATTCTCCAATTTTTTCAGGTTATAGTTGACAACGGACGTCGAGCTAATTCGACACCCGCTAACTAT
>JAZDPB010000159.1:0-2518 GCA_043797985.1 Chloroflexota bacterium | reverse complement strand
GGCTTGCTGGAAGCTTCTAACCATTTAACCCGCTTCCACGCTTAGCATCATTCTCCAAGAGGATGAACCCTCGTCTCATAGCTCTAATAGCTACTTTGGGTCTTGGATTTAAGGCACTTCCAGCAAGTTTTATTCAGTTGTTAAGTTGCCAGGTCAGCCATTTCATTGACTTTGGCTTTTAACTTCTCCTGTTGCTCCGGCGTCATCTGGTCTATGACTTCCTTCGCGGACTTGCCTTCGATATGCATATTCTCTTTTACCCAGAGCGACATAGACCAGGTTTTGCCAATTGATGCTAGAGCTTTCTTTAGCCACTCCATGTCGATAATAGGTGCTACTGGCGGCACTGTCGTACCAGCCGACTCTAACTTTTCAAAGGCTGGGTCGGTTGCCGGTACAACTTTGGACTCACCTGGTGCTTCTTTGTGTTCGTGACACCAATCCTTAGTTTTATGGTCGAAGCAATAATGCTGCCCTTTCGCTTCACCCTCTATTACAGAGGTTGCCATCTTAATTGGCTCTTGCGGCTTCTTCCATCGCTGTATCTTCTCCGGTAATGGTTTAATTGGCTCCGGCTTAACTTCTGCCGCCGGCGTGGGCTTTGCGTCACCTATTAGTGCTGTATCTTCCCACAATTCCGCCGGGTCGTAATCCTCCGGTGCTTCCAGCATTAGCGTCTTGCTCTGACTGCGTGCCTGTTCTGCTAGTTGTGCGAGCGTTACCGTTGTCCTCAGGTTCAATACGTAGACCGTCTGCCGCTTGCCACTTTCGGGGTTATTGACCTCCAGCGGTTCGAAGGTTAGCAGAAGCGGTATCAGTGATATTCGCCCGAAGGTCCGTTTAATCATATCGGCACTGGAATTGATGTTGAGGATACTGTTGATGGACCCGCTGTCAATTTGGTAGACCCCCAGTCCGGGCACTTCCGGCAACATAAACCGTAAGTTCAGCACCTCACCGCACTTCTTAGCCTGATACAGCCGGCACTTCTTCCCTTCACAATCAAACTCTTTTAACGTTGAGGTTTTGGTGTCCTTGCTCGCTAGTTCCCCGGTCGCCGTATCTACCATGCGCATAGCGGTCTCCCCATCTCCCTTGCACACTAGCCCGTGTGTCCTATCATAAGATTTGTAGTACTGTTCGCACCAAGTCTCATTCTCCTCGAAGGGGATGAGTACCCGCAAGGACTTCGGCTTTTCGCCGAATACCGCTTGCACTTCGGGGGGGCACACAAAGTAGTCCGTTTTTTGGGGATGCTTCACCCCGCTGGCTGATGTTACCATAATACCAAGGTGTATTTTACCAAGCCGGGGAAGTCGTACTGTTTCGCTTAAGTTCTTTATGGGCATTTTTATCTCTCCTTATCCTTTAATAATGTATGCGAAACTCTCAGTGCATTTTAGTATGCCGTCAGCTTCCAGTCGGGCTTCTTCCAGTAATCCACCTTTGATGAGCCCGATAAGAGTTTTCTCGTTTACCGCTTTGATAATGACCGCCGGTGCGAATTGCGGGTAGCACTTCTCAAAAGGCTCGGCAGAATACGACTTACTGACCTTACGCTGTTTCACGGCGTAGACCCCGTTTACCGTGTCCTGATAACTACCGAAGGTGTCAATAAATCCCCTTATTCCCTCGGTCTGTTCGGCTATGCCCTTCTGGTAGAAGGCGATTGCCTCTCTTAGATGGCTTGGAATTAAAGCATCTCTCTCATCGCATAAACTCACCAGTTGCCTTTGCAGCCTGTCTAATTCGATAAGGCAATCTTTAACTTCCGGTGGGTTTACCAAATTAATCGCACTTGCTGAGTAGTCTGTATTCCGTTTGGTCTTAGTTTCTGCAGTCATTTTTATTTCTCCTCTCTATAATCCGGCGTATCCGGTGATTTGTACTTGTCGTGTTGGTAACAGTCACAATAATAATCACGGTCTGTTTGGCAGTCTAAACAATATTTATCCTCTCTCAAACCCACTTCTGGGATCACATCCACCAGCACCAGGTCTGGCGATAGGTCTATGTCGTTGTATTCGTGTGATACCTTTCCCCGGCGTGCCAGCTCGTCTATAATCAAGTCAAGTGGGATGAGTTTTAATACTGAAATATAAGCCTCTTTTACCCTCTCCTTGTTGTGCTCTTGTATTTTCAGCGTTAGTCTTTCGGTTGCGTTCATTTTTACTTCCCTCCGTCATATTTGGCTAAGACTTTATCGGCTTTTCTCCAATAATCAGGTATCCCGTTTGACGTTATACAATCGATAAATTCTGTGGGATGAGGGCAAGGTTTTCCGTTTTGCCCTTTATTACACCAATATTTTTTAATTAGTGTTTCAAGAGCCTCAGCTAGTTCCTTATTCTGTTGGCGGAGTCGGTCAATCTCTGCGTATAGGGGATTTTTCTCAGCTACCATTTTACTTACCTCCACACGGCACACGCTCAAAGCTAATGCCTGACGTCCGCCGTCTCTTTAATATCTGGTCTAATACCTGGATTTGCTCCGTGAAATGGTCTCGGCAGGTCTGGCA
>JAZDPB010000145.1:0-2990 GCA_043797985.1 Chloroflexota bacterium | reverse complement strand
ACGAAGCTACGTTCCTTGCAGTCACAGCAGTACTGTTCCTCCGCCATGCGGATGATCCCGTATCTAACCGCTAAATTGGGAGCCAGGTGAAGAGAGGCTGGGATCTGCCTACCGGTGTGAGAAACAGAAAGAAATTTGACTGGAGCTATTGACCTTCAGGATTATAGTATTTTGTTGAGCCATGTAATAAATGTCCATGCTGTCCCATTAATTCTTTTTAGAGGGTGCGTTAGGGGTCATTTACCTAATATATCTTCCTTCTTACTATCTGAGCTATTATTCCCACACTGATGAGCACCATACCAATAATGGTAATGACTATTACGCTTTGCACAGGTGTCGAATCAGTAAGTCGTTTTAGCAGTATACCAAGCAATGCCCAATCAACAACGAGACAGTAGAATATATCTTTTCGCGTGAAGAGTATACTTAATGTAATTGCTATTCCGGCAATAATAACAGCTGCGGTCCAGAACTGCTCACCAAGTCCAAAGGTGTTCCAGTTTACATCAACCAGTAAAGCGGTAACATTAGCGATTGTGGCTATGGTTATCCAGCCAAGATATATACTAAAGGGAAGATGTACCAGGTATTTTTCGCTTCGGGTTGAATCTGATTTACCAATACGTAGTCGTAAATAAATCGTGATCAGAGAGCCTAACAGTAGAAGCATCAAAACTAGGGACAGAGGTAAGACTTCATAATGCCAGGCGAAGATCCAGCCGATGTTTGCCAGACTGGAGACAAAGAATACTACCCCGATATTCCCAATGAAAGATGACTTTTGGGTATCTTTCTTAATAGCGACTATCAACTCATATATGACAAAGATAGCGAGCAGGATATAGATTACACCCCAAATAGAAAAGGTCAGCCCTGTCGGCACAAATAAGTTAGGATACTGATCGGACAACTCGCCAGTTGTTTTATTATTTAAGGGAAGGGCATTGGCAAGTCCATTTACTATGACGGTACCCAGAAACCCAATCAGGTTTAGAATAGATAAAGATAAAATTCGACTTTTTCCCATAGCATCCTCCTCTGATTGGCCTCGCGTTGCTGTTAATACTAATACTCCGCTGAACATAATGTCAATCAAGGAATGAATCTAGGTTATGAATATCTTTTCGGCCTCAGGTAACATTTAAATTGTTATACGATGACCGTAAGTATATTACGTTGATAAAGCATAGCCTCTTCCCCGAGTGCAACCTATACCTACAACGGAACAGTGATACCGATGTCAGCCAGCTCTGTTTCGGAAACTTGGCAATTTCGTGAGGGTACTTGACAAACTTTTATTTCACGTGTAAAGTTGGTGAATACTTGATAAATCCAGCAAGGAAAGGAGCGGACAAATGCAGGTTATAGCAGTTATTTCCTTAATACTCGCAGTGGTGGGTGCCCTTAACTGGGGTCTGGTTGGTTTGTTCAAGTTTGACCTAGTTGCTCTTATAGCAGGTGGCAAGAAATTTGGTGAGGTAAATGCCATATCTCGCATAATCTATGTTATCGTAGCTATTGCGGGAATTCTGGCCTTGATCTACTATCTTTTTTAATTAAAAGATTGTATCCTCGTTTCCAGGTTTTTGATTGTCATACGAGCCAAATAAATTCAGGTCGCTTCTCAAGTGAATCCTGACAATTTCTAATTTTGTCTAAACACTTGCAGTGGTCGTATGTTTATGCTTTCCTTTTGCGAGGCTTGGTTATAGTACAAATACAAGACAATCAAGCTGCATCCCAATATTTGTGTGATAGGTAACAAAAAAGATATTGAGCCCTTTGAAGAAGTGAAGAGTTGAAGGCAAGAAAGAGGATTACCAGGCTGGGAAGAGAGTTAACCCTGCGCTCTTACCCATTAAAATCTCCCCGCTATACAAGAGGGCACTCCGTCATTCACCCGGTAATCCCTTGTTAAGCATAGAACCTCGAAGTTGAAACAGTCAACCGAATTTTGTCGCGATTTTTCCGAGTATCATGAACAAGACGGAAACACTAAGCCGTGAGAGCAATTCTATCGGGGTGTCAACCTTGCGTTTTCATGTGACTGGGGCCGATTTCAGGATATAGGGTGAACAGAGGGTTAGACCAGAGCTCAGCCCCGGCTTCAATGCCATTCTTGGTGAGACGATAGTAAGTCCGCTCTGGGGCTGGCGGGTAGTTCTCTTGAATCGAGGAGGGCTCCGTTTCACTGGTTATTTCTACCCACCCAAGTCTCTTGAGCACGCCAAAGTACATCAAGAATGAGTGGTACCTCATGTGGGTAAACTTGCGGGACACCCTCTTGAGCTCACGCTCGTAGATTCTGTCCGCCTGTTCCTCAGTAACGTCAGCGCCGCTTAGCACCATACGACTGATGATTCTCTCGGCACGTTCCCTGGCGGTGGCCCGGGCCAGGGCTTCTTTGTACTCATAGTTGATGTCAGCCTGGGGAGCGCCGCGTTCCGGGTCAATGGCATGCGAGCCTTCAGGCCCCCTACCCAGGAGATATTCCCGGATAAACCAGCCGCAGCCGAACGGCCTTAAAAATCCCCCTCTATTTGGTCTTAGTTCCAATGCCATAATCCTTAAACCCGAGTCCTCGTTCTTATTTCTTCCAGGGCTTCAATAATTGTGGTTGAAACCCGGCGTATAGCGCCGAGATTGCTTTCAAGTACCTTCTTATCCTTTGCCCACAGGGCAACATAGGGGAAAGACCTAATACCCGTGTCAAAGCCGAAGTGGGTGCCGACGACAAAAGCAGCGCTCTCGGCAATGGTCTCCGCATCCTGCCGGGGTATGCGAAACACTCCTTCAGAGTAGTAGTGGGCGACCTCATGCAGCAGGGTCTTGAGCTGCTGGGCTCTCGACTCCTCAGGGCGAACCCAGATGCCGGCATGACCGTAAAAGCCCTTTACTCCGGGATCCATATGCAGCTTGGACTCGAAGCCCACAGTGATACCCCTCTGTTTCATGTGAATAAGTAAATCAGTAAATAGTTCTTCATT
>JAZDPB010000127.1:0-29576 GCA_043797985.1 Chloroflexota bacterium | reverse complement strand
GTAGCTTACTTGCTTACCATTCCAAGTAAAAGACAACGGATTTAATAGTCCCCTGATGGTAAGCAGCATAGCTCCCGTCGAAACTGCTGGATACAACACGAATGCCTTGCACCTAGCCTTAAGTATGATACAATACTCCTCAAGGATGCGCACAAAAATATTTTTGACTACAGATGAAAAATGAAAGTGTTAATGGTTGAAGACAACCCTGAGATTATAGAAATAGTAGCTCAAACCATGAAGATTAAGTGGCCTGAGGTCAACTTACTCTCCACTTTCTTGGGAGAAAGAGGGGTCGAGTTGGTCAAGAAAGAAGCCCCTGATATCGTTATCCTCGACCTCGGCCTGCCCGACATCGATGGCTTTCAAGTATTAAGGCAAATTCGTGCTTTTTCCGATGTGCTGGTGGTCATCCTGACCGTCAGGGGGGAGGAGGAGGATAAAATTAGAGGTTTGCAAGAGGGAGCCGACGACTACATGGTCAAGCCTTTTTCACCTGGTGAGCTTGTAGCCCGGCTGCAATCCTTGCTTCGCCGCAGCCAGATAACTGAAACAAAGGCTACAGTTGCTGAACAGCCACCCGCCGCGTGTAAGCTAACCATCGATGCTAACAGCCAGACGGTGAGTTTGGAAGGTAAGCTCTTGAAGTTAAGCCCACGCGAGTACGAGCTTCTCTGTCTCCTGTCGGCACATGAGGGAAAGGTAGTCTCTAACCAGGAGCTTATGGAGAAGGTATTCCCAGAGCAGAAGGGCGATATTCGATTTCTCTGGATATATATGAATAAACTCATGGAGGCATTGGGAGATAATCCCGATGAACCAACAATAATTATTAATGATGGCGGCAAAGGCTATAAGTTTGCCGGCTTGAAGTAATGCCCTTAATACTATTAATCATCTATGCTAGTTATGAGAAAAAGGAAGCGTGGCTTTGAGCGATTTAGCTGCTCTACAACAGACCCTGGGACTCTCTTTTAACGACACCGAACTGCTTGAGCAAGCCCTGGTCCATAGCTCCTATATTAACGAGAACCCTGGCTTCAGGTTGGTCTCTAACGAAAGGCTTGAATTTCTCGGTGATGCCGTCTTAGGCCTGGTGGTTGCGAAAAAGCTGTATCAAGACTCCCCCAACTTTACTGAAGGAGAAATGACCAAATTCCGTGCCGCCCTAGTTAGTCGAGACACATTAGCCCGTGTGGCAAAAGCTATTGCTCTTGGCGATTACCTGTATTTGGGAAAAGGAGAAGAAGCAAACAATGGGCGGCATAAGACGGTCAACCTAGCCGGAGCTTTTGAGGCACTAATAGCTGCCATCTTCTTTGATAAAGGCCTATCTGCCGCCAGGGACTTTATCCTGAGATTACTCGATACTGAGTTTAGCAAAGCAGTCAGCCAGAGCGTGGTGGTCGATTACAAATCGGAGCTTCAGGAACTGATGCAAGCCAGGAAGCAGCAGACACCTACCTATCATGTAATAGAAACCACCGGTCCAGACCACAATAGAAGTTTTACCGTTGAGGTAAGACTTGGTAAAACTGTGTTGGGGAGAGGTTCGGGCAAAAGCAAGAAAGCCGCCGAGACCAACGCCGCCCGTCTGGCACTAGAGGGACTATCAGACAACTTTACAGAATAGCTCTTCTTTGCTAAACTGGAGATAACCCTTTACAGCCTAATAACAGATAGAGGTGTTATTATGGGAAAAAGAGACTATAGACACAGAGAGACCAAAAAACCAAAAAAAGGTGATAAAAAAGTACTAGCGACTACTATCATGCCACTTACACCCAAGGCGGAAGTGGAAGTAATCAGAAAAAGAAAGCGGAGAGAAGAAGAGGAGGAGGAAGCCACTTAGTAGTCTATCAGCGGCTCATGACTAATTTAGCCTCGGTACGGGTAATAGTACACGGTCATGTTCAAGGTGTCTACTTTCGTGCCTCCACCTCCAGACAGGCAGCAGGTTTAGGTGTGACTGGCTATGTACGCAACTTAGCTGGTGGGAAAGCGGTAGAGGTTCAGGCTGAAGGGGAAAGAAACAAGCTCGAAAAGCTAATCGACTACCTCAAAGTAGGACCACCCGGAGCCAGAGTGGAAAATGTGGAAACCAACTGGTCGGAATATTCCGGAGGTTATTCTGACTTCAGTATAAGATACTAGTCAGCAACTTACCTTAGACAAAAATTTAAGGCTCAAACCACGATTTGGCTTCTTTAATAAGCTCAAGATATTCCGTCTTGAGGCCCAGTGCTTCCGAAGCCTCACAATCTACCTCATAAGGCTCACCAACAAACACCTTACCACACTCCTCAATCTCTCCCTCAAGGGAATCATCCGAGCTAATGAACTTCTGGCGAGCTTCTATAATCCCCAGGTCAAAAGGTAGAGTAAAATATAGGTCAGTAATTACCCGCCCTATCTCCAGACCATACAAATCCCCCCAGCCCTCCGGAGCTTCACCTCGATACTTGTTGCTTGGTAACAATGTGAGCATGTTCATTACACTAAGGCTACCCATCCCATTAATAACCTTTAGCGGAGCCACCGTTATCAAATAGTCACTGGACAGAATAACATTAGGCACCCAGAAAGTCGGTACCGCCAGAGGCTTGGGCAGAGGATTATCTACTTCCACCCAGATACAGTCCTTTACATCGAGCATCAATACACGCGGAAAGTCGTAACCCAGGGTCTTATACACCGGGTAGATGGAACTTCCTCCCGGCGTGCCTTCGAGCAAAAGAATGTCGGCATCGCTGACCTGCCGGATACCCTCTATCACCGCTAACAAAATGTCACGGCTGGTAGTCACCGGATATGGTACCGGATAGCCCGCGCTGGGTTTAATTAGGACGCGCCGCGCTCTCGATACTGCCGACGGTGCCTTGAAAACAAATTTGGAAGCCTCGAATATCAAGCCTTACCCCTCTATCCTAATCATCAGCATTACCCTAATAAGATTTTTATCAACCTCACCCCCGGTATCCCTCTCTCTTTATCAAGGGAAGGGGGTTAGGCCTGCCCGCCGCACAAGGCTTTGGCAGGCGGGGGAATAGGTTACTAAACAACTTCTACAATGCCGGTTTCAAAACAATAATCTGAGTGGCGGTGGGAAGCTTTTCCTTTTTGAACTCCACTTCACTGGCATTCAACCTGCTGACATTCTTTTTATTCTGCAGAAATTCGTCCACACCCGATATCGGGTAGCCACATTTATCATTTTTGTAGTGCATCGGCATAATCACTTTTGGTGATAACTTGCTACAAACATCAGTGGCACCCTTAGCATCGATAGTAAAATTTCCCCCTACAGGAGCAAGTATTATGTCAACCTTACCCATTTCAGCAATCTCTTTGTCGCTAAGCTGATGACCTAAGTCGCCGAGGTGACATACCTTTATCCCGTCAGCTTCAAAACAAAATATGGTATTAGCTCCCCTCTGCTTCCCGCCTCCGGCATCATGATACGTAGGGAGGCCCTTAAAGTTAATCTTCTTAACTTCTTTTGTACCAGCGCCCTTAATAATCTCCGGATTGCCCCGGACAGCAGCAGCATTGTTATGGTCGCCATGTTCGTGGCTTATCGTAACAATGTCGGCCGATTCTGTTATCTCCCCGTAGCTCAGAGGGCCGCCGGTCTTATAGGGGTCGGTAATTATTTTTGTTCCAGTGTCTGAGGTGATGAGAAAAGATGCGTGTCCTAACCATTTAATCTTCATCAGCTAGAACCTCCTTCATTTTACTTAGCCAGGGAAAGAACAAGGTTTATCAGAGTGCGTACTGGCACCCCGGTAGCACCTTTGACCAGGTATTTTCGTTCTTTATCAGTCATACTGGTGCCAGCAATATCCAGATGAACCCAGGGAGTATCGCCGACAAACTCAGCCAGGAACTGGGCAGCAGTGATGGCACCTCCATACCGGCCGCCGGTGTTCTTAATATCGGCTACGTCACTCTTATTCTGCTCTTTATATTCTTCAAACATCGGCATCTGCCAGGTAAGCTCACCAGCCTCACACGCTGCCGCAATCATCTTATCCATCAATTCCTGATTATTACCAAAAGCACCGGTGGTGACATCACCGAGCGCTATACGGCAAGCTCCGGTGAGAGTAGCCACATCAACCAGTAGTTTGGCTTTATGTTTCTGAGCATACTCCAGGACGTCGGCTAAAGTAAGACGTCCCTCGGCATCGGTGGAGATAACCTCAATCGTCTTACCGCTCATTGATTTTAGAATATCACCCGGTCTAAAAGCATCACCGCTGGGTAAATTTTCCGTGGCTGCGATGAGAGCCATAACATTAACCTTAGCCTTAAGCTGAGCAATGGCACTTATTGCCGCCATAACGGCCGCCCCTCCCGCCATATCCGCCTTCATCTCACCCATCCCCTCGGACGGCTTTATCGAAATACCACCAGAATCAAAGGTTATTCCTTTACCAATTAAAGCCACATCAACCACCGCAGAGTTACGCCCACGATAACGGAGAACGATAAACTTGGGCGGTTGGCTACTACCCTGAGCCACACCCAAGAGCGCCCCCATCCCCAATTCCTGCATCTGCTTCCGCTCAAGAACAGTAATTTCAAGCTTGTAGGTCTCAGCCAGCTTGGCTGCCATCTCAGCCATACGACTGGGTGTCATATAGTTGGCTGGCTCATTGACCATATCACGAGCCAGATTAGTCGCCTCAGCCAGAATCTTACCTTTACGGGAGCCCTCTTCAAGAGCAGGAACCTTATTTTTATCGGCACCAACTATGGTGAGCTGTTTAATCTCACCATACTCAGCCTCCTTGGTCATGTGTTGACGGAATGAATAAAGACCAAGCAGGGCACCCTCAACTATTGCTTGAGCCGCACCTTCCACCGTTATTCCAGCTATTCCCGCTCCCTGGGTAACCGTGGCTATGCTATCCACCCCCTTCTGCCGCAAAAGCCGACAAGCCCCAGCCACTGCCCCACGAATCCTATCTAGAGTTAGCTCCTTTTGCTTACCCAGGCCGACAATTACCACCCTGGCTGCCGGAAGTTTGCCAAGGCTATGAATAATGGTAATCTGGTTCAGTTTACCCTTAATCTCACCCTGGTTAATAAGCTGGGAGATGGCCCCACCCAGGACTTTATCCAGAGTTGCCAAATCACCCTCCGGGCGCTGCATCCCATCAAAAAAGTTTACTATTATGGCACCAGCTTTAATCTTAGCAATATCGCCAGCAGTAACCTTTATCTCCACCTTAAGCTCCTTTTACCCACTGGAACTATATTTCAGCTACTTATCCAATACCCAATTCTTGCAGCTTTTCAGGCATAGGCACCCCGGTTTTTGCATCCCAACCCATCAGAGTGTAATAATAGCTTTTTGCCTTCTCTAGTTGTTCACGATTATAGTGCTTGGTAGATAGCACTCCATCCGTTTTAGGTTGGAAGAATCGTTCCGGTAGCTTATCATCGGCGGCACTTAATCCCTGTTTGATATTAAACATCCTGGCCATAGTCAGGGTCCTCTCGGCTACCCTTAACATTTCAACCACGCCAGTCCTCCAGCCGGTAACAGCCCCCAGAATCTCAGCAAGTTGTTCGGTGTCGTAAGGAACAAAATTACAGACCACAAGGCAGTCCCTGACAAACCGTTCCTGCTGTACATATCGGAAGGCAGATACTTTACGCGGGCCAAGGTCATCTGCCGGAAGAGGTTCCACTATTCCCAGAGATTGAACCCTATCCAGTTGCCGTCCTGGCGCGCTAATCATAGTATCGTGTAAGTTGGCACAATGGTCGGCGCCGTGCGGACTTACCATGTAGCCTAAGCCGAGTATTGCCTTTAACCGAGGTTCATGCATTGGTATTTCCTGTCCCTTTACCTGTATGGCAAACTTCATGGCACCCTTGCCAATTTTTTGGGCGGCCCGAGCTGTCCCCTCAGCCAATAAATTGCCGATACCCTCGCGCCTCGCAATCAAATCAATCATTTTAAGCATCGCTTCAGTATTTCCAAACTTCAGCTCAATGCCATTCGTATCCTCAAGGGTGAGTAGCCCGTTCTCGAAGCATTCCATGGCAAAAGAGATGGCATCACCGGCTGAAATCGTATCCAGAGAATAGGCATTACAACGTTCATTTCCTTTACAGATTGCGGCGAGGTCACTCACACCGCAATTAGAACCCAACGATGCCAGTGTTTCGTATTCAGGACCGCCGTATGCGGGGTCTATAAAATAAGGTGCGTCAAGTCCGACGACTTTTTTGCAGCGAACTGAGCACGCATAACAACTTTCCATCTTGATTCTAATCGTGTCTCTCAGCGCTTCAGCACTTATCGCCTTCGTCTCAGGAAATTCTCCATCTCGGAAGTTGCGTACCGGTAAATTCCCGGTGGTCATACCAGCCACCATGCCTGCGCCGGTGCCCAGTTCGTGGTTAGATGCCCAGAGTTCCCGATTAGCCAGGAGCCATTGACTAATTTCCTTTATTCGCTCAGGTTTAGCCACCTGAGGTTTTTGGTGTCCTCTAACGGCGATAGCCTTCAGGTTCTTCGAACCCATTACCGCGCCTGTTCCTCCTCTACCCGCGGCCTCGTGGAGGTCATTCATAACACAGGCGAAACGCACCAGATTTTCCCCTCCCGGTCCTATTCCAGCCACTCGAATTAAGGTATCGCCTAGCTCGACTCTGATGGCATCCTGCATCTCTTTGGTATCCATCCCCCAGAGGCGGCTGGCATCCCTTATACTTACTTCTCCATCATTAATCCAGATATAAACCGGTTTCGCAGCCTTACCTTCAACAATAATAGCATCATAGCCGGCATGCTTAAGCTCAGCACCCCAGAAGCCACCAGTCTCCGATTTGGCTAGTCCACCAGTCAACGGCGATTTAGCTCCTATGCAGTGACGGCCATTACCTGAAATTGCAACTCCTGTTACTGGTCCAAGAGCGAAAATTAATTTATTTTCCAAACCTAATGGGTCGATTCCTTGCCCCAGCTCTTTCAGTAGATAATAAGTGATAAAGCCAGCACCACCGATATACTTTCTACAGAATACCTCATCAATGGCTTCCACTGATGAGGTACCCCGTGATAAATTAACTCGAACTATCTTTCCGGCATATCCGAAAGGCATCTTAATAACCTCCTACAAGCTCTAAATTTCGTCTCAATATATATAAGGAAGCCGTAAACCCTAGTGCATCACCTCCTTCACAATCTTGTTCAGGACCGGGATAATATCCCGAGAGGTGTCTACCACATAATGCTTACGACGAATCTCTTCACTCGAAGCCTTCATCCTCTGGTATACATCCCAGTCAGCATCCGATTTACTCTCTGAATTTCTTCGACGGCTCTCAAGGCGACTTTGCACTACCTCGGCTGGCGCTTCGACACGCACCAAGACCAACTTTACACCCAAACGGTCAGCAATACTATAAAGATATTCACGATGCCGCTCCGATAGATTGGTTGCATCTAGAATAAGAGGAACTCCTTTTTTTAGTAATCTCTCAATAAGAAGGTGAATGGCCTGAAAAAGATGCGAACTCTCCTCCGGACTGTAGCTGGGAGGAGAGAAAAGAACCTTCCGCAAAGCATCGCTTTCCAGAACAACAATCGGCAACCTCTCAGCTAACTTGCCGCAGAAGTAAGATTTGCCCGTACCAGGCAAGCCAGTAACAACTATTAGGGCAGGTTTAGCTCTCGTCTCAGGAAATCGCCCCAGACTATCAGCCAGCCGCTCCACATCTGAAGCAAGCTGAGACTCCATGTTAGTAATTATAGACCATTTCCCGCCATTTTACTAGCCCCTCACACATTAACAGCGTAAAAAGTCCTTCCCTTCTGATGAGTTATAATAATTAACATTTTCTTATTAACTTATCTCACAATAATGTATTGACATACTTCATAGAATAGATTATAATATTTCTTTGTATAAGGAAGAAAAGATGGCAGGGAAAGACTATTACAATATATTAGGAGTCAGTCGGGGTGCCAGCGAGCAGGAGATTAAACAGGCCTATCGCCGGCTGGCTCGCCAGTATCATCCTGACGTAAATCCCGGTAATAAGTCGGCGGAGAGCAAGTTTAAAGAGATTAACGAGGCTTATGAAGTCCTCTCCGATAAGGAGAAGCGACAGAAGTACGACCGATTTGGTGACCAGTGGCAATACGCTGACCAGTTCGCTCAAGCGGGAGCACAGCAGACACCCTTCCGAGATTTTAGTCAGGGTGGTCCTCAAGGCATTCGTTTCGAGCAGGGTGACCTGGACAATTTATTCGGCGACCTGTTCCAGGGTTACCGCACCGGGACTTCCAGCCGACGGACTCGGTCAAGACGTGGCCGTGATGTAGAGTATCCGGTCGAAGTAACCCTGGAAGAAGCCTATCACGGCACTGGCCGCATCCTTACTCTTGAAGGTGAGGAGCCTTGCTCCATTTGTGGCGGTACCGGCAAGATAAAGAATGCGCTTTGCGCGACATGCCGCGGTTCGGGGGTAGTAACCCGTTTGAAGCGGCTTGAGGTCAAGATTCCACCCGGTGTCAGAGATGGGTCTCGAGTGCGCATCGCTGGTAAGGGAGAGCCAGGTTATGGCGGTGGAAGCAGTGGCGACCTCTATCTGGTAACATCGGTCAAGCCACACCAACAATTCGAAAGAAAAGGTGATGACTTAAATGTGGACGTACCAGTCCCATTAACGACAGCAGTGCTTGGTGGTGAAGTTCAAGTGCCCACGCTTAAAGGGAAACTGGCGCTCAAGATTCCGCCAGAGACTCAAAATGGACGTACCTTTCGCCTGGCGGGGCAGGGGATGCCTCACTTAGGTGACTCCACCCATGGTGACCTGCTGGCCAAAGTTAGCGTGGCTTTACCAACCAATCTTTCGACAGAGGAAAAGAAGTTATTTGAGCGACTTAACCAGCTACGACCTAAGGCTGATTAGGGAGGTGAAGTATGAATCCAAGTAATGAAGAGCCCCGTTATGTGATAAGTGTCGCTGCCAGAATGCTTGGTGTTCAAACTCATACCTTGCGCTATTACGAAAGGATTGGCATAATAGAGCCATCCCGTTCTGAGGGTCGCATTCGTCTGTATTCAGACGAAGATATAGCCCGTCTAAAGCGAGTGAAGGCCCTGATAGACGACCTTGGCATTAGCCTGGCTAGTGCCGAAGTTATTTTGCGTATGGCGCAGCGAATGACCGAATTGCAGCAGCGTATAGAGATGCTGGAATCGAAGCTGAAGCAATTGGGGCTGGAAGAATTTTAGCGGTATAAAACTGCGTAATTTAGTTAAGCGAGGAAGAATTTGCCTGATATAGAGCGTTTTGTCAAGGAAAAGTTAAATCCCCTATACAAAGCCCACTATGCACTCTGGGTTTACTGGTGGCCATTGTGGCGGAGTGCGTATAGCGCACGAAACATCTTGCAAAAGTGGGAGGAGCTTAATCTGGTAAAAAGGGGACAATCCTTTTTGGATTATGGTTGTGGCACCGGTTCGTTTGCCATTCCTGCCGCCAGAATGGTAGGTCCCGAAGGGAAGATATATGCTCTAGATTGTTTTCCCCGCCAGCTGGAAATAGTTGAGAAGAGGTCAAAAAGGGAAGGATTAACCAATATAGAAACAATAGTCTCAGATAACAAGACAGATTTACCGGACGAGTGCGTAGATGTAATCTGGATGTGCGATGTCTTACACGAACTCGAGGAGAGACGTGCTGTATTAGAGGAATTGCATAGGGTATTAAGGAAAAACGGAACTATGGTGATATATGACGGCATGAGAGAAAGGGTTTTAGACTATACTAACGGCCTATTCTCATTGACCAGGAAGGACGATAAGTTCCTCGGGTTTACCAAAATAAAGGTGACAGGGTAATCAGAGTAATAAGGAGCACCCATTGGAGGGAATGCAGGTTGAAAAAGGGAGACCAAAGGGGAGGAAACGGTTCTATCTTGTTAGCGGTCTAAGCTTGTTGCTTTCACTGCTGGTGCTTGTTGCTTTAGTCTACTTCCAAGATGAGATACGGTACGCTGGGGGCTATGGCTACGTGGGTGTTTTTTTTGTCGGTGTCCTATGCGGAGTAACTATTATTCCCGCTCCTACCCTGCTGCTGGTATTTACCCTGGGCCATGTATTGAATCCAGTATATGTTGGACTGGTAGCAGGGCTTGGTGGAGCGATAGGGGGAATAACAGTATACCTGACCGGAGCCGGTATGGGGACTATATGGTCAAGGCTTTGGCGTGAGAATCACATCCTTGAACGAAATTCAAATAACAACAATATGAAGAAATCAATCTGGCACAAATTCTGGGATAAAGGTCAAGTTTATTACAATCGTTTAGTAGGTTGGATAGGCGGAAAGGGAGGGGCATGGACTCTCTTTATCACCTCGGCGATGGTAATTAGCCCATTTTATTTTGCTGGTCTGGCCGCTGGCTCACTCCGCATAGGCTTACTGAAGTTCTTCCTGCTCACATGGGCAGGAAAAACGGTAAGATACCTGTTCGTAGCTTTTGCCGGATATTGGGGATTAAGTTTCGTATTAAGATTAATTGGCGCTTGAGAATGACCGACAACCATTCGACTTTAGAGAAAGAGGCCAGCCAATTAGCCCAACAACTTTTTGGCGATGACATCAAAAAGAGCGCACGCTTTATTAACAGGCTCTTAGATATTTGCACCAGGGCTCAGGACAAGAATCTCATCTTAATTCACAACCCCGGCGGGTGGGGAGACACACCTTTGGAGCAGTGCCTGAAGTGGGAGAGAAGTATTGTAGAAGGAATCAGTACCACAATAGAAAACTTAGGGTATAGCTGGCTACTGATTCAGTACTTCCGCAGTGACAATAGCTGGTGGTCACACATGCAGGATATGAGAGAGCAGTTCCGCTTCTCTTCTACCGGTAAATCAGCTAAGGCAAGGGTAATGTCAGCCGAGTTGAAATTTATAGTCCAGCACATAAACAATATCAAGATAATACTAATAGGAGTAAGCCAGGGAGCGGGCTTTAGTAATACAGTGATACAGCAACTGGGCGAGCTCCGCCAAATATACAGCGTTGAATTAGGTACATTTTTCCCTTATATGCGTCGCCGGGTAATTACGGAGAGGACACTGGCGATAGATAGTAATGGAGTGGTACCCGACCCTGTAGTGCAGTGGTGCAATAGAAATCTGAGGGCTGGATTTAAGGCGTATATCACTGCGCCCTTCCGATGGCTTAAGTATCGGATGCAGGGAAAACCAGAAAAATTTACCTACTGCATCAATGTGCCGGGACACGACTACAATTGGGAGTATCCCACAATTCGTCAGAAGATTACGGATTTCCTTGAGATTAACCTTGGCACTAAGAGCAAGTTGGAGGTGAGGTCATAATGAGGCAGGAAAGATTTACGGAACAGGCACAGGAAGCATTGGCTCTCTCGCAAGAGCTGGTTCGCCAGTATCACCATAGCCAGTGGGATGTCGAGCATATCCTGCTGGCACTTCTACGACAGGAGAGAGGATTAGTTCTTGATATTTTAAAGGAACTTGGCATTGACGCCGAGAAGGTAGAACAGCAAGTAGCTGACGTCTTGGAGAAAAGCCCTCGTCTTGCTTATGAGACGCCACAAATCTATGCCACACCACGTGTTGCCCAGCTCTTGCAGATGGCAGCGGCTGAAGCTGACAGACTTAAAGACGAGTTTATCGGAACCGAACATCTATTGATTGTTATCATCGGAGAGGAGAAAGGTGAGGCCGCCAGGATTCTCAAACGCTTTGGCGTCGACCAGGAGAAGGTATTTCAGGCTCTGCAAAAACTTCGCGGCGGACACCGGGTTGACGACGCGCGAGCCGAGAGTAAATATCGCTCCCTGGAGAAATACGGGCGCGACCTCACGGAGATGGCACGTCAGGGTAAGCTCGACCCGGTTATCGGGCGGGACGATGAACTTAAACGGGTGATGCAGATACTTACCCGGCGGACTAAGAAGAACCCGGTGAGAGTGGGCGATGCCGGAGTGGGTAAAACGGCCATTGCCGAGGGGCTTGCCCAGAAGATTGCCGCTGATGACGTCCCTGATTCCCTGAAGGGACGCCGAGTGGTGGCTCTGGATATGGGTGCTTTAGTAGCCGGAAGCAAATTCCGTGGCGAGTTTGAAGAACGGCTTAAAGCGGTAATGGATGAGATTCGGCAGGCTCAGGGCGAAGTTATACTGTTCATTGACGAGATTCATACCGTAGTCGGAGCCGGTGCTGCTGAGGGCGCGATTGATGCCAGCAACATGCTTAAACCAGCGCTGGCTCATGGTGAGTTGCAATGCGTCGGGGCAACCACTATGGACGAATACCGTAAATTCATTGAGAAAGATAAAGCCCTGGAGCGACGCCTCCAGCCGGTGTTTATTGGTGAGCCTAGCGTAGAGGCAACTATCGAAATGCTGCGTGGTCTTCGTCCCCTGTATGAAGCACATCATAAGATTAAAATTAGCGATGGTGCTCTAGAAGCAGCGGCTAAATTGAGCAAACGCTATATCTCGGACAGAAACCTGCCGGATAAGGCAATCGACCTTATCGATGAGGCAGCGAGTAAGCTGCGTATCGATACTGAGAGTGCGCCTCCTGAGGTCAAATCTCTTGAGCAACGCCTGAAACAATTAACCAATGAAGAAGAGGCCTCCTCGCAGCGGCAGGAGTATGAACAAGCCGCCCAACTTAAGGCGGAAAGGTTGCGTCTGGAGGAGGAGTATGACCGGGCTAAAAGTAACTGGCTCAAACACGAGAAGATTGATAGTGTGGTTAATGAGGAAAGTATTGCTGAACTAATCTCAAAATGGACCGGCATCCCGGTTTCCCAGATGCTCGAGGGTGAATCTAAGAAGCTGCTTCATATGGAAGAACGCATTCACGAGAGACTGATAAATCAAGAAGAGGCAGTTACTGCCATTTCAGAAGCTATACGCAGGAGCCGGGCCGGTCTCAAGGACCCGAGGCGACCTATCGGCAGTTTCATGTTCTTAGGACCGACTGGCGTTGGTAAGACCGAGCTGGCTCGCGCCCTTGCCCAGTTCCTGTTCGATGACGAGAACGCCATGGTGCGTCTGGATATGTCCGAGTATCAGGAAAGGCACACCGTATCCCGTCTCATCGGTGCCCCGCCGGGTTATATTGGATTTGAAGAAGGTGGACAGCTTACGGAAGCAATAAGACGGCGCCCTTACCGGGTAATCCTGCTGGATGAGATTGAAAAGGCGCACCCCGAGGTATTTAATAGCCTGCTTCAGGTTCTCGACGATGGGCGTTTGACCGATGGGCACGGACACACCGTAGATTTTAAGAATACGGTAGTCATTATGACCAGTAATGCCGGCGTTGAGCTCATCAAGCGTGAATCGCGCATTGGTTTTGCTCTCCAGAAGGGCGAAGCCAAAGCACAGCAGCAAGGCTATGAAGATATGAAGGAAAAGGTGATGAACGAAGTAAAGAAGACATTCCGCCCTGAATTCATCAACCGGCTGGATGACATCATAGTCTTCCACGAGTTAAACGAAGAACAATTGAGGCAGGTTGTTGATTTAATGGTGAAGGATTTGCAGAAACGTTTGACCGAGCGCAAGCTGAATCTGGAAATAACTGATGCTGCCAAATCATGGTTAGCCAAGATTGGTTTCGACCCGCTGTACGGGGCACGGCCATTAAGACGGGCAGTAGAACGCTATGTGGAAAACCCACTGTCAACCAGGGTATTGCGAGGGGAGTTCAATGAGGGCGATACTGTTATCGTGGACCTTGCTGGTGATGCCTTGACCTTCACCTCCAGGACTTCCGAAACAGTAACCAAGCAGAATCAAACGCGTGGCAAACGGCAACCAAGAGGAGTTTAAGAGGGGACAAAGTCCCCTCTTAAACTCCCCATTTCCCTCATCTTGCCTTCTCATTCATTTTCTGCTAAATTAGATATGCACCGATGGGGCCGTAGTTCACTCGGGAGAACGTTTGACCGGCAGTCAAAAGGTAGGGGGTTCGAATCCCCCCCGGCTCCACCAACCACTTGCAAAAATAAAGCAAAACTTAGCCAACTGCCTGCAACAATTTCACACTTGCTAACATTCGGACTTCACCTAATAAACGAACATTAAATCAATAAATCGCATTTCCGGTTGACAAAGTTGGTGAAATGGTTCATACTTTGGTATGATAGTAGTATGAACAGACTGGAAGGTGTTTTTATGGATAAAAGTACAAAGGTGGCTATAAGCCTACCTGAGCGCGTCTTAAAAGCTATCGAGAAAGAGCGAAAAGCCAGGGGGGAAAGCCGCAGCGAGTTCTTTCGGCGCGCAGCAGAGAAACTTCTGAAACAAGAACAGGAATCTAAAGCAGTAGAAGCGTATGTTCGGGGCTATTGCACTATACCGGAGTCAACCGAGGAAGTTAAGGCGGTACATCGAGCGGGAGTTGCCATACTAGCTGAGGAACCCTGGTAATGAAGCGTGGCGAGATATGGTGGGCAGAGCTAGAACCGCCCGTGGGGAGACGCCCGGTGCTCCTTTTATCGCGCGCCGAGGCTTATTCTGTCAGGGAGTTGGTGACTGTTGCACCGGTGACTACCAGAGTGCGTAATATTCCCTCGGAGGTTCCTTTAAGTGTTGAAGATGGTCTACCCAAGCCCTGTGTTGTCAATCTGGATACCATTACCACTATTGCGAAGGCAAGTCTGCGTGACAGGCTGACTACTCTGAGTGCCGAAAAGCTAAGAGCCGTTGAGGTTGCCCTCCACTTTGCTCTCGATATGGAAAGGTAGCTTCGGCAAGCAATGCTACTGCTTGGAAATCATGAGTTGCTGAAGCGCTGGAATTAGTCCTTTCTTCTCAAACAGAAGTTCGGGAACTGTTCCGAATGGCCCACCAAAGACCAATACCCAGACCTACTCGGTTTTCCAAGCAAGAACGTCCGGGTAGAGTCTTTTAAGTAGCCTTTTCATGGTACCTTGACACAGATATTACCCCTCAAGAAACACCCACTCCATCACGAGAACAACATAGGGTTACCGTCTTGGTAACCTACCCTTTGACACTACATTCGCCATGGATTAGACTTTCTTATCAGGGAAGTTAATTAGAGGTAGGTCGCCATGAATGTTGTTGAACAAATGAGAAAGTTTATCGAGCCTAAATCAATTGCTATTTTGGGAGTACCGCGGCAAAGCGGGGAAGGTACCCGCAATATCTTGGGGAACCTGCTCAGTTATGGCTACAAAGGCAAGATGTACCCGGTAAATCCGAATGCTAGCGAAATCTTAGGGGTGAAAACTTACCGACGTGTTGCCGACATAGAGGTTAACGATATAGACTTGGCTGTAATAAATCTACCGAGACCTTTGGTTGTAGGCACAGCCAGGGAGTGCATCGAAAAAGGTATCCCCTCCATTGTAATCTCGACGCAAGGCTTCGGCGATGCCAGTGATGACGAAGGTAAACGGCTACAAAAAGAGCTTGATGCGCTTGTTAAGAAAAGTGGCACCAGGATAATAGGTCCGAATACATACGGCACCATCAATGGCTTCATAAATTTCAGCACTGCTTTTGTGAGGATGTATTTGTCCAGGGAGCCGGTAGGCATTATCTGTCAAACCGGAGGATTCTTTAACGGCATCCCAGGGTTGAAAGGTATAGGCAAGGGCATTGACCTGGGGAATAGCTGTGATGTCGATTTTGCCGATGCTATGGAATATTTTAGGCAAGACGATGAGGTAAAAGTCGTTATTTTACATATCGAGGGCACACGAAATGGCGGGAGGTTTATCAAAGCAGCTAAACGGCTCGCACAGAAAAAACCGGTAATTGCGCTGAAGGCTGGGATGAGTGAAGCAGGTGCTCGCGCCATTCAATCTCATAGCGGTTCGATAGTTGGTAAGGGTGAAGTCTGGAGCACGGCACTGGCACAATCCGGGATAATCAGAGTGGATGACCTCGATGAAATTATCGACCTGGTACCTGCTTTCCTGGTGTTACCTTCGATGAAAGGAAGGGGAATTGGCATTACTACCAATAGTGGTGGAGTTGGTACTCTATGCGCTGATGCCTGTTATAAATATAATATGGAGGTCGCCAGACTTTCGCCAGCGAGTGTGAAGCGACTCACTCCCTTATTTCCTTCATGGCTAAATGTCAGGAATCCCCTGGATTCTGTGCCCGCCTCTCTGGTGCAAAGACAAACCTTCAACACAGTGTTAACCGAATTTATGAATACTCTTCTTAGCGATGATGGGGTGGATGCGGTCCTTTACATCTCGGTAGCGCCCTTCGGAGAGAGGCTCACTGAGCTTCGTGATGGGCTGATAAAATTAATTGAAGCTTACCCGGATAAACCTATTGTCTGCTCCTTTCAAGGACGTTACGCTGAGGAGACAAAAGTAGAACTGGAAAAAAGCGGTAAGATTGTGGTCTATCACAATCCGGCTAGAGCGATAAGAGCATTAGCTCGACTCAGACAGTATTCAGCATTTCGTAAGGGATTTTAATTAAGTACAGCAGCGCAACTTTTAATCTCACTTGACAGAGCTAATGGCGAGTGGTAGTTTACTATAAAAATGGCAGAAATGAAAAAACTCCTCTCTGGAAATGAAGCACTCGCCCTGGGAGCCTACCATGCTGGCGTCAAAGTAGCCACCGCCTACCCCGGCACTCCGAGCAGTGAGATACTCGAATCTATTGCTCGCTTCGAGGATGTCTACGCCGAGTGGTCGACGAATGAAAAAGTAGCCATGGAGGTAGCCTTAGGAGCTGCCTATGCCGGGGTCCGTGTCCTAGTATCCATGAAGCAGGTGGGACTGAATGTAGCGAGCGACCCATTTATGGCGGCAGCAACCACCGGCGTCAACGCGGGCATGGTAGTAATTAGCGCCGACGACCCGGAAATACATAGCTCACAGAATGAGCAGGACAACCGCCACTACGCTAAATTAGCCAAAGTACCGATGCTCGAACCGGTTGATAGTCAGGAAGCTTACGACCTGATGTCCTATGCCTTCGATATCAGCGAGCGGTTCGATACGCCGGTGCTGGTGCGGACAACTACCCGAATCTCACACTCCAAGTCGGTCGTCAAGATAGACCGAAGCCGGCCAGTGTCTGACAGTCAACCGGTTTTCCGCTACAACGTCCAGAAATACGTCATGTTACCTGTGTATGCCCGGCTCAGGCGCCCCCTGATTGAGGAGCGTCTGGTCAAGCTAGCCCATTATGGCGAAACCTTCCCACTCAATCAGGTATTTCGGGGTGACCGTGATATTGGCGTTGTAACCAGCGGCGTTGCGTACCAGTACGCCAGAGAAGTCTTCCCGAGGGCTTCCTTTCTTAAGTTGGGCATGACTTACCCTCTGCCGCGTAATCTGCTCCAGCAGTTTGCCGCCCAGGTAGATAAGCTGATTGTTATTGAGGAGCTTGACCCGTTTCTCCAGGAAAATATTCAAGCCATGGGAATCAAGGCTATCGGCAAAGAGTTCATCCCAAGGGTAGGGGAACTGAACCCGGATATTATCGAAGAGGCTGGTCGCAGCGCCGGACTCATAACCGGAGTCTCATCCCAGCCGAAGATAGACGCGACTCCCAAGCTACCCGTACGCCCCCCCTTGCTGTGCCCCGGTTGCCCGCATACCGGCTTATTCTTCGTGCTGGGCACTATCGGGCAGCGTTCCAGACTGCCGAAAGCTAAAGGCAAGCCGAAAGAATCGAACATTATTATTACCGGGGATATCGGCTGCTATACGCTGGGCGCGTATCCGCCTCTCGCAGCCATGGATACCTGTGCTTGCATGGGTGCCAGCATCGGACAAGCCCTGGGTATGGAAAAAGCGAAAGCAGGCAAAAAAGTGGTAGCGGTTATCGGCGACTCCACTTTCCTGCATTCCGGCATAACCAGCCTGGTCGATGCGGTTTACAATGCCAGCAAGATAACCGTCATCATACTGGACAACAGTACGACAGCCATGACCGGGCATCAGGGACACCCTGGCACCGGTATCACTGCACAGAAGCAAAAGACGCAAAAGGTAGAGCTTGAAGCGCTGGTCCGGGGCATAGGTGTGAGAGACGTTAAAGTAGTCGATGCTTTCGATATGAAGGCTCTGCAAATTAGCGTGAGGATCTCTCTGGATAACCCCGAACTCTCGGTGGTGATAGTACGCGGGACCTGCTCGATGCTGACCCCGGCGCGCTCGGAACCGAGAGCCATCGATATGGAAAGATGTAACTTATGTGGAGTTTGCTTCCTACTGGGTTGCTCTGCCATTCAAATGGAAAACGAACAGGTTCACATCGATACTAACCTCTGTATGGGAGACGCCTGTACCATTTGCCAGCAGCTCTGTCCCAAACGAGCGGTAGTGCCCCGGTCCGAAATCACAGCTAAGGAAGCGAAGCAGGTAAAAAAGTGAAAAAGCTGGACTTGCTTATTACCGGCGTTGGCGGTCAGGGAAACATCCTCGCCAGCGACATCATCAGCGAGGTAGCCATAGACAACGGATATGATGTCAAAAAGACAGATACCTTAGGCATGGCACAGCGTGGAGGGAGCGTTGTCAGCAATGTGCGAATAGCCCGGCAGGTCTACTCCCCCCTTGTCAGAAAAGGTGAAGTCGATATACTGCTTGCTTTCGAGAAACTGGAAGGAGCGAGATGGGCTAATTACCTGCGACACGGCGGGATAGCTATTGTCAATAATCAAGCACTTCCCCCTTTAGCCGTCGCCCTGGGCAATGAGAAGTATCCTGATGATGAAATGATAGCCGCTATCCTGAAACGGAAAGCGGAGCGAGTCTATTTCGTCGAGGGCGTCCGCCGGGCGGGAGAGCTGGGTAACTTCCGGACACTTAATATCTTTATGCTGGGGGGCGTCTCGCTTTTTCTGCCTTTCAAAGTAAGTAGTTGGAAGTCCACTATCTCCCGGCGCTTACCTGCGAATGTCCACGAGATTAATCTAGCTGCCTTCGACCTGGGCAGAAAGGAAATTCGCCATGCCTGTATCTGAGAAGATTCGGAAGGGAATGTCCGAGGGTTCGTGGATTCGGAGGATGTTCGATGAAGGGATTGCTCTGAAACAGCGCTACGGCGATAAGAACGTCTTCGACCTTTCACTGGGTAACCCCATCATGGAACCTCCGCCTGAGTTTCACCGGGAGCTACGGAAGCTCGCCGAACACCCTCTACCGGGTATGCACCGCTACATGGAAAATGCCGGCTATCCTGAGACCAGAGCGGCGGTCGCCGAACAGCTTTCATTAGAGACAAGCCTAAAATTCAGCGCCAGCGATATCGTCATGACCTGCGGGGCTGCCGGAGCATTAAACGTCGTGCTGAAAGCCATCCTGAATCCAGGGGAAGAAGTTATCCTGTTCGCCCCTTACTTCGTCGAGTACGTCAGCTATATCGATAACCATGGCGGTGTGCCCCGGATTCTACCGACCGATGAACAGTTTATGCCCAGGCTTGATATTCTTGAGTCCGCCATTAACACAAAAACCAGGGCGCTCATTATCAATTCTCCCAATAACCCCACCGGGGTCGTTTATAGCGATAATCTTTTACGCCAGCTAGGAGAAGTTATCCGCCGTAAGGAAGCCCAGTACGGGACCGAGATCTTCCTGGTGAGTGATGAACCCTACCGTAAAATCATCTTCGACGGATTGAAAATACCTTCCGTCTTGCGGTCTCACCCCCACAGTATTATGGTCACATCTCACTCCAAGGACCTGGCGCTACCTGGCGAGCGTATCGGCTACATCGCCATTCACCCTGACTACGAAGGCCGAGAGGAACTGATAAATGGCTTCATTTTTTGTAACCGGATATTGGGCTACGTCAATGCACCTGCCCTGATGCAAAACGTGGTGCGTCATTTGCAGTCGGTCACCGTCTCCGTCGCCGAATATCAAAAGAAAAGAGATTTCTTGTATTCGCACCTGGTCGAAATGGGCTATTCGCTGGTGAAACCTCAAGGAGCCTTCTATATGTTCCCTAGGTCCCTTATAGATGACGATGTTGCTTTTGTCCGGGAGCTTCAGCAATGGCTGGTACTGACTGTACCCGGTCGTGGTTTCGGGACACCAGGGTATTTCCGGATATCGTATTGCACCACTGACGAAACACTGGAGCGAGCGCTGGATGGTTTCCGCAAAGCTGCCCAGAAATTAAAGCATCGCTAGCCAGGGGAGAAATAATGTCTCAGGAGTCAAAACAGGAGCCGGCTACTAACTACGTAGAAAAGCTGAAGACTGAAGAAAAGAAAGAGCCAATCGCCTCCTTTCTGAACATGAAGCTAGCGGAGCTAACTCCCGGCTACGCCAGGGTAACGATAAAATTAGCCCCAGCGTACCAGAACTTTAACGGTCTGACTTTCGGGGGTATCATTATGGCGCTGGCTGACCAGGCTTTTGCTTACGGCTCCAATTCAGTAGCTTACCCCAGCGTCGCCTCCCAGTTCAACATCCACTTTATCAGTGGGACCGGAGTAAATGACGAGTTGACTGCGGAATGCAGGGTAGTAAGGAGCGGCCGGCGTGTTGGTGTCTCCGAGATAACGGTGACCAATCAAGACGGGAAACTCATCGCCAAGGCTACTGGCACGACCATCCCGGTGTGACGATAACAACCAATTGCTATTCATATAGAGACTGTCGAGACGAAAAGTTTCATTATTTCTTGAGATTGCCACGTCGTCCCGACTCATCGGGACTCCTCGCAATGACACTCTATGCAAACCGGCTAAGATTTAATATAAGCCAGCACTATTTTTGACAGTCATCGGGTGTTTATGCTAAACTCAACCACATTATACAAAGTATGTCCAGGTGACTTGAGTATGTTGGGTATCGTGTATCAGGCGGGCAGACAGAAGTTCATCTTTACCAGGCGCATTAGTGCGCTTGGGAGGAAACTTGATACCTATCTAGCTGTGTAGATAGGATTAGAATTTTTATACAGGGGTACCTCCTAAGTCTGAGATACCCCTAATTTTTTGATAGTGAGCCGATAACTGTGAACGAGACTAAAATGACATCAAAGGAAAATCCGGCAACTCTGCCTCAGATTATCCGCAGAAACTACGAAGAGTGGGGCCAGCAAACTGCCATGTGCATGAAAAGGTTCGGCGTGTGGCAAAGGTATCGCTGGCAGGACTATTATGAAAACGTTAAGTACGTCTCTCTCGGCTTGATAAGCTTGGGACTGAAACCAGGCGACGTAACCTGCATCATCGGCGATAATGAGCCTGAATGGTTCTGGGGAGAATTCGCTACCCAGACCGCCGGAGGTATCGCTACCGGAATATTCGTCGACTCCATCCCATCCGAAGTAAAGTATGTTGCCGAGCATTCCCAGGCTAAGTTCGCCATCGTTAATGACCAGGAGCAAACGGATAAGTTCCTAGAAATCAAAGATGAGTTGCCCTTGTTAAAGAAAGTCATTTACTGGGACCCCAAAGGACTGCGGAACTATGATGACCCGATGCTCATCTCATTCGCCGAAGTCTTTAAACTGGGGCAGGAATATGAAAAGTCACATCAGGGCTTATTCGAGCAGAACCTAGCAAAAGGCAAGGGAGACGACCCGGCTTTTATTTATTATACCTCGGGTACTACCGGTTTACCCAAAGGAGCGGTGCTGACACACCAGGCTTTGATTCAGACTGCCCGCGCCTTTGTCGCCCGTTACCCAATAACCGGAAAAGACGACCTCATCTCCAACTTCCCGGCCGCCTGGGTGGGAGATAGCTTCTTCGCCACGATTCCGCACCTGCTGAGCGGAGCTAAGCTGAACTTTCCCGAGGAACCGGAAACCATTGCGGAAGATACACGAGAGGTCGGCCCCAACTTTGTCATCTACGGACCGCGGCAATGGGAAAGCCTGGTCAGTGACATCCAGGTAAAGATGTTCGATGCCCATCCCTTGAAGCGCTTCGCCTATAAACTGTTTCTGCCCGTAGGCTTTAAGATGACCGACATGAAATTCGAAGGTAAAACACCTAACCTGCTCTGGCGAGCCCTCGATAAAATTGCCTATCTGCTTTTGTTCCGGCCGCTAAAGGACAGGCTGGGCTTGAGCAATGTCCGATTCGCTGTTACCGGCAGCTCGGTATTGAGTCTGGATGCCTTCAGATTAATCCATGCTATCGGCATCGAGCTACGTCAGAACTACGGCAGCACGGAAGCCGGACTGATTTCGTCCCACGGCAAAGGGGACATCAAATTCGAGAGTGTGGGTCGGCCGGCGCTTGGCACGGAAGTCAGAATAGCTGACAGTGGCGAATTATTAGTGAGAAGTAACTCGCTATTTAAAGAATACCTCAATGAAACCCAAAAAACCGAGCAAGTCCTCGATAATGGCTGGTGCCATACCGGTGATGCCGTCAATATCGATGCTGATGGCCACTTATTATTCCTCGAGCGACTGGAACACATGGGTGAGTTGAGGTCGGGGATAAAATACGCTCCCCAGTATGTCGAGGGTAGGCTGAGATTCAGCCCCTATATTAAAGATGCGATGGTTATCGGTGGCAAAGATAAAGACTTTGTCTCCGCCATAATCAATATGGATTTTGCTATGGTCGGTAAATGGGCGGAGCGCAACCACCTCACCTATACCACTTTCGTTGATTTATCCCAGAAAGAGGAGATTGCCGACTTAGTGCAAAAAGACCTGGTGCGCGTTAATGGCTATTTGCCGGAAGCTGCCAGAGTCAGAAAGTTTGTCCTGTTGCATAAAGAGTTCGACGCCGATGAAGCGGAGCTTACCCGGACTAGAAAGTTAAGGCGTGAGTTTATGGAAGAGCGCTACAAAGATTTAATCAAGGCAATGTACGGCGAGGGGCAAGAGATAAAAGTAGAAGCACCGGTAACTTATCGTGATGGCCGAAAAGGCGTTGTCACCACCGCCATCCAGGTCAGGACAATAGCGAACGGAGTTATATAATGCCTGAGTTGCTGCAATTCGTGATTACCGGACTGTCGATGGGGATGGTCTATGCCCTGATTGCCCTGGGATTCGTTTTAATCTGGAAGTCAAGCGGTGTGGCCAACCTGGCTCTCGGTCAACTGGTACTTATTTCTTCCTGGTTTACCTATGCCATGCTGACCCAGGCTGGTTTGCCTTTCTGGCTTGGTCTACCGCTGGTGATTGTCTTTGCTCTGGCTCTAGGTTGGCTAATTGAGAGAGTGATACTGCGGCCACTCATTGCCCAGCCTATCCTGTCCCTCATCACTGTGACACTGGGAGTAGCTTACTTTATACAAGGACTGGTAGGTATTATCTGGCCAATAAGTCTAGCGCCGCTCCCCCGCCTCTTTCCTCAGGAGCCTTTCCACATTGGAACTGCGGTTATATCTCAGGAATATCTCTGGGCAGCCGTTATTTCCTTCATCCTTTTTGGGCTTTTATCCCTCTACTTCAAATACCATAAAATGGGTATCGTGATGAGAGCTACAGCCGATGACCAGTTGGCTGTTCAAGCCTGCGGCGTGCCAGTGACCAAAATCTTTTCCGTATCCTGGATGTTTGCCTGTGTATTGGCAGCGGTTGGAGGTATCTTGATATCGAGTATCGGTAGTGTCAGTTTCGGTCTGGTTGAAACTGGACTTCAGGCTTTCTCGGTGGTGATACTGGGCGGGCTGGATTCCTTTCTGGGCGCTATCTTAGCTGGACCGATAATCGGTCTGGTGGAAACCATCGGTAGCGGCTACTTGACCCCACTGACCTGGCCTGGACTCAGGGAAGTGATACCGTTCGTTGTTATCATCATTGTGATGTTTGTAAAACCGTACGGACTTTTCGGTGAGACCCGTATAGAGAGGATTTAGCGCATGGATTTACCGGCCGGGACGCGTAATTTTTCATACGCCCAGGACATGGCTATTTTTCGGACCAAGACCCACTGGGCACTGCTGGTCTTACTGTTAGTTCTGCTGTTCACGGCACCGCTATATTGGGGGAACTACTGGCTGGGCGTGGCTAACCTCATCGGCGTTACTATCATTGCAGCCACCGGGTTGAATATTTTGACCGGCTACTGCGGTCAACTTTCCATCGGTCATGCTGGATTTATTGCTGTTGGCGCTTACACTTCAGCGATTTTTACTAACCGGTTCGGACTGCCTTTCCCGCTGGCATTTATTTCTGCCGGGATTACCGCCGGGTTAATCGGAATGTTTTTTGGTATACCCTCCCTCAGAGTCAGGGGTTTTTACCTGGCAATCTCTACAATTGCTGCCCAGTATATCATTCTCTGGGTTATTAATCACTGGTCAAAGGTTACCGGTGGTTTCAGCGGCATGGAAATCGGACCTGCTTCAATTGGAGGCCTGGTATTCAATAGTCAGGCTAGCCAGTTCTATCTTATCACCATCATCACCATATTCTGCTTATACTTTGCTAAAAATTTAACAAGGACCAGAGTAGGCCGGGCTTTCATTGCCATCAGGGATAACGACCTGGCGGCCGAGGTCATGGGAGTTAACCTCTTCCGTTATAAGCTTCTCGCCTTCTTCATTGGCTGTTTCTTCGCTGGGTTAGCTGGCTCATTACTGGCTCACATGAGTCGTTCCATCGCCACCGACTTCTTTCCCTTCCTGGACTCGATACTTTATGTAGGCATGATTATTATCGGTGGTCTGGGGACGATTCTGGGACCAGTGCTAGGAGTAATGTTCATTCGCCTGCTCGATGTGACGGTAACCAAACTATCACCGGCTTTGCAATCCAGCTTGCCCAATCTACCGCCCGGCTTCACTTCAGGTATAGCACCACTGCTGTTCGGGCTGGCCATCATCCTTTTCTTGATATTCGAGCCCAGGGGTCTGACACATCGGTGGCAACTATTCAAATCCTCCTACCGGCTTTGGCCTTTCTCATACTAAAATTTAGCAAAGGAGTAAGCAAGGAAATGTTTTACTGAAAACACCATGAATATTGAGAGTTATCATTAAAAAGGAGGAGGCATGAAAAGAAAGGGTCTCAAGGTATTAATGTTAGTCTGGCTGGTTATATTAATAGCAATATTGCCTTTCGTCAGCGCCTGCGGCACTAAAGCACAGCCGGGGCAGGTATTGAAGATAGGCATGATGACGCCATCGACGGGACCGGTGCCGGAGAAAGGAATCCCTGGCCAGCATGGCATCCAGGACGCAATGGAATACATCAATAACGAGCTTGGCGGCGCCGGCGGATATCCGATTCAGGTCTCTTGGCGCGACAGCGCCTACGATATGGCAAAGGTAGGCACCATAGTTCAGGACTTTATGAATGAAGGTGATATCCTTTTTACAACTCACTCATCGTCTGAAATGAAAGCTGCCCAGGGAAAAGCCAACGCTGCCGGATTCCCTGGCGTTGCTACCTTCATATCTACCATGAACATGCATCCAGCACTGCATATTTATGGACCAACACCTGATTACGGTGACGACTGGGTAGCCCTTGCTAAGTATTACAAAGAAAATATCTGGAATGGAACGGGCAAACTGAAGATGGCGCTGCATCTACTTTCGGGTACCGTTGGTCAGGGGACGTTAGATGGCTCCAAAGCCATGGCTGACCAGCTTGGAATCGAGATTGTTGATGTCGAGAACCACCTCATCAGTACTACCTCTGAAATCGAGAGCCTTACTCGTATCAAGTCTAGGAATCCTGATGTTCTACTCATTTCGGGTGTACCGGCCTCCACGGCAGTCATAATAAAGAATGCCAAAGCACTCGAAATGATACCCGGTATAACCATTCTTTGCGCGTCAGCCAGTTTCACCAAGGCATTGGTTGACCTGGCTGGAGCCGATGCGACGGAAGGCGTGTATGGCGTGTTTCATACCGTCAGCTGGGACGATGATGTGCCTGGTATAAAAAAGGCAACCGAATACTGCCAGAAAAACCACCCGGCCGACTACGGGAATATGGACTATCTTTCTACCTGGGCAACCTGCCTGACTATCAGGGAAGTTCTGACTCTGGCGGTAAAGAATGTCGGCTATGATGTACTAGCCAAGGGCGATGCAACAGCATGGAAGGCAGTGGAAGAACAGGGCATTCAGAAACTTAAGGACTTCGATATTGAGGGTTTACAGGGCGGTAAGGCAACCTATACACCGGGAGATAACAGACTGTGCAAGTATCTGAGGATGTACAAAGTAAGCGGCGGTAAGATTGTTCCGTTAGGCAATTGGTATGAAGCACCGCTAATAAAGTACGAAGACTTCTCCTGGTTTGGAAAGTAACAATTTTAGCAGGAGCCTCTGACTAAAGCAGAGGCTCCTGCCAGGGAGCTTAGATGCTTAAATTGAATAACATTGAGGTTACGTACCTCAATGTTATTAGAGTGTTGCATGGTGTTTCCCTCTCGGTAGAGGATGGGGCTATCGTTGCCCTGCTGGGTGCTAACGGTGCCGGTAAAAGCACTACCCTCAAGGCAATATCTGGACTACTCCATGTCGAAGAGGGCGAGGTGACAGATGGCAGTATCGAATGGAATGGGGAAAGAATAGATAAGAAAAGCGGCGAGGAGATTGGTAAGCTCGGTATTATTCAAGCTCTAGAAGGACGACGAGTCTTTGAGCACCTTACTGCTGAGGAAAACCTAATGGTCGGAGCTTACCAGCGGAAAGACCATCGGATAAAACAGGACATGGAAATGGTCTACCAGTACTTCCCCCGGCTCAAAGACCTGCGGCACAACACTGCCGGCTACCTTTCCGGAGGTGAGCAGCAAATGTTGGTTATCGGCCGGGCTATGATGTCCGCACCCAAACTCATGATGCTGGATGAGCCATCGTTAGGCTTAGCGCCACTGCTGGTAGATGAGATTTACGAAATTATCAACCGGTTTAACCAGGAACAAAAAACTTCGGTACTACTTGTCGAGCAGAATGTCAGAATTGCCCTGAGTATCGCTCACTATGGCTACGTCATGGAAAACGGCCGCGTTGTTCTTGATGGTGCGGCTGACTTTCTCAGGAACAACGAGGACGTGAAAGAGTTTTACATCGGGCTGTCTGCTATAGGCACTAAAAAAAGCTACCGCGAGCTAAAGCACTATAAGAGGCGAAAGAGATGGTTGTAAAAAATAAGCTGACTGATTTTTTCGATGAGCTGGAGATAATGTCGGCGGAAGACCGCGAAAGCTACTCACGGCAAAAGTTATCCCAGACCATCAGGCGCGCTTACCGTTACGCCCCGTCAGTAAAGGCCCTATTCGACCGGGCAGGAGTGAAGCCGGGACAGATTCGTACCGTAAAAGACCTGGAAAAGTTACCCATCACCCGGAAAACCGACCTCCTTGAACTACAGAAGACCGCCCCGCCTTTCGGTGGATTCACCACCATTCCCGCTGAAGATATCGACCGTATTTTTATCTCCCCTGGTCCCATTTATGAGCCAATTCAGACCGCCAGTATCAAATGGTTCGGCAAGTCCTTTTATGCCGCTGGCTTCAGGAAGGGAGATGTCGTGGTCAACACCTTCACCTATCATCTCTCCCCAGCGGGTATATTGTTCCACGAAGCACTGCGGGATTGCGGAGCCGCCGCTATCCCGATGGGCACGGGTAACGTCGATATCCTGCTCCAGACCATGCTGGACTTAAAAGTTACCGGGTTCGTCGGAACTCCCAGCTTTAATATCGCCGTCATCAAGCGGGCAGAGGAAATGGGGCATATCTTTACCCAGGACTTTATGCTAAAACGCTCATGGTTCACCGGCGAGATGCTGGCACCCTCGATACGGAAAACCTTAGAAGAAGATTACCGGATTGCCACCTTCCAGACTTATGCGGTCACTGAAACGGGGGGCGCTCTGGCTTATGAATGCCACGAGAAATCAGGTATGCACCTCATGGATGAGTACATCATAGAAATCGTCGACCCGGAAACGGGGAGGCAACTCGGGCCCGGGGAGATAGGAGAAGTAGTAGTCACTCCTGTTCACAATAAAGCTTGGGGTATTGTTCGCTTCGGCACTGGTGACATGTCTTCCTACACCACTGGAATGTGTCCCTGTGGGCGCACCAGCCACCGGTTAACCGGTATCGTCGGCCGGACCGGTGACGCGGTCAAGGTGAGGGGCATGTTCGTGGTCGCCCGGCAAGCCGAGCAGGTCATCCTCAGCCTCGAGCCGATTTCTCGGTTTCAGATGATAGTGACACGGAAAGACCAGCGTGATGAAATGACTCTCCGTGCCGAGTTGAAGAGCGAAATCGGCAAAGAAGAAAAAGAAATGCTCGCCAGGGATTTAAACAACCGGTTCCAGAACATCTGCCGCATTAAGATAGACACTATCGATTTTGTCAAAAAAGGGACGATTCCGGAACAATATCAGAAAATAGTCGACCAGAGAGTCTGGAAGTAGTCCAGGTAGATACGAATTAGTTTTCTTTCCCCAGGTAAGCCGATATCACCTGCGGGTTAGCTCTGATTTCAGCCGGTGTTCCCTCGGCAATCTTCCGCCCGAAATCGAGCACCACAATCCTATCGGCCAGGTCCATGACCACACCCATATCGTGCTCGACCAGAACAACGCAACTAACGCCGTCCCTGAGCACCGGTGTATCGGGATAAGTCTCGCCCTGACCTTCGAAAATATCGACGATAAAACGGGCGATGTCCTCTTTCTCTTCCAGGTTCATGCCTGCCATCGGTTCATCGAGGAGCAATACTTTCGGCTCCAGTGCTAGAGCTCTCCCCAGCTCCACCCGTTTCCGCATCCCGTAAGGTAGAACACCGACCACTCTTTTTCTAATTGGTTCTATTTCTAGAAAATCGATGATATTTTCTACTGTCCTACGATGTTCGATTTCCTCCCTATGTGCCCATCCGAAATACAGAGCACCACTCAGGAAATTCTGCTTCATCAGGATATGCCGGGCGGCCATGATATTGTCTAGAGTGCTCAGTCCGGAATAAAGCTCGATATTCTGGAAAGTTCTCGCCAGGCCAAGACGGGCGGCTTTATCCGGGCGGATGCGGGTAATTCTCCGGTCTTCAAAGTAGATTTCGCCTTTTTGTGGTTTGTAGAAGCCGTTGATGCAATTCAGCAAGCAGGTCTTACCCGCGCCGTTAGGTCCGATAATCGCCAGAATCTCCTTATCTCTGATATCGACGCTGACATCGCTGAGTGCTCTTACCCCGCCGAAGGATAGAGAGAGGTTCTCAATTCGTATCTTTACCTGTTTCTCGCCGGCCATTTCCTCTGGCTATCCTTCCCGCTCTTCAGAGAGGAGTTTTTCTTTATACTGGGTAATCCGGCGACACTCTATCCCCGTGCACCCCACCTTCTGAGGTCGTTTACCGGACGTACCATGTTTTTTCTGGCCAGTACATCCCACTGACCAGTCTTTAGATACAATTATCGTTACTTCCTCACCGATATCTTCACAATAAAGAGAGGTTGCCGTTATTTGCCAGTTCACCATGCTTTTTTCATCCTTATCAGCCTATTATATTATCATTGTTCCGACAGCAACTCAAGACTACCGCTTACGGTGTACTATTCGGTTTGGGTTGATAACGTCATTGCGAGCCGAAGGCGAGCAATCCGTATAAATCTTTGAGATTGC
>JAZDPB010000053.1:0-3714 GCA_043797985.1 Chloroflexota bacterium | reverse complement strand
CCCTCAAGGATTGAAAGGCTCAGCCATTCCCCTCGCCGGGCGGATTGTGGCTCTCGCTGATGTATTTGATGCCCTGACATCGGAACGCCCTTACAAGTCTCCCTTTCCGCTCGAAAAAGCCTTAGCCATTATTAAAGAAGGCCGGGGACAGCATTTCGACGCTCAGGTAGTAGACGCCTTCCTCACTATTGGAGATGAAATAAAGGCGGAACTCAACTTCTGGAAGTTTATGTCAGCAAAACCTGCCTCTGAGGAATCAGAACTGTCAAACCTGTTCGGCTAGATGTTGTTTACTAACCCCTCACCCTTTATCCCTCTCCCCTTTTCAAGGGGAGAGGGAGTATGGTTTTTCTAAGCCGATGCTGCTCGGGCAATTCTATCACGCCCGCTCCGTTTAGCATCATAAAGTGCGGCGTCGGCTGCCGCGATAACTTCATTTGCTTCTCTGCCATTAGCGGGCCAACTAGCTAAGCCAAGACTGGCGGTAACCGGAATAGAGCCGGCGATTACTTTACGGACCCGTTCCGCCACCAAGCTGGCGGCACCAATAGGCGTATTGGGCAAGAAAATAGCAAATTCATCGCCACCATAACGAAAAGCTTGGTCAGCGCTCCTGATTGTGTTTTTCAAAATACTACCGATTTTCCCAAGAAGTTCATCTCCAGCTAAATGGCCATAACGGTCATTAAAAGTTTTGAAATAGTCAAGGTCGAGAATGATGATTGAGAAGACACCGCCATAACGGGAGTGACGATTGATTTCAGTGACCATCACTTCATCCAGAGAACGACGATTAAGCAATCCGGTAAGCTTATCAATGCGAGCCTTCTCCTGGACTTCAGCGAAAAGCCGAGAATTCTCAATCGGCATAGCAATTTGAGAAGCCACTTGCTTAAGCAACATCAGGTGCTGGTCATTATAGGCATTCGGACGACGGCTAGCCACGATTAGGCTACCGATGGCTCTACCACGGGCTATTAACGGCAGTTGTACCACCGAACGCATTCCCCGCTTGAGATGGTACTTAGTCTTGGGAAACCGGCTTTTCTTCGAAAGGTCTGACTCAACTATTGCCTTCTTATGGGTAACAACCCACTCCGTAGGGGTATCTTTGATTGGTAATCGCTCACCCGTTTTCCAACCAGAACCTATCTCGTGGGACAACGCTAAAACGTGGAGGTCATTGTCATCACTCAGGACGATTGCTGCCCAGCTAATATCGACTGTCTTCTTTAACTCCTGGACAAAGCTGCCGAATACCCCCTGAATATCCAGGCTGGATGTCATAACTGCGCCGGCACGATTAATTACCGATAGCTCTTCTTGACGTTTATTGAGTTGCTCTCGAAGGTATTCCTTCTCCATGCTTACCGCTACCCGGCCAGCGACATCTTCCAATAGAGTGAAATCGCCGGGCGAGTATCTGCCCGACTGCTTTTCCCCCAGCATCAGAATACCCATTAGCCGGTCTCGACTTATCAACGGCACGAGTAGCTCTATTCCACTTACCTTGATTCCTCCTGTCCCCCGTAAATGCTGAAGCTCTGGCAGGGTAGCCAAGCCCTCTCTGGTCACCGACTTTTGTTCCCGTTGCAGGTAGTCAACAAGGGGATTTTGTCCATTGATTCTTAGACGGCACAAAGGATTATCTTCCGACTCAGGATAACAAAACGGTATGGTAAAATCCTCACCGCCAAAGTCGAGAAACAGTAAGCAAGCGTGCTTACAACCGATGGCTTTGGTCACCAGAGCTATCAACTCTCTACCTTGCTCCTGAAGACCAAAAACATCGTGAATGTAGCTGACAAAGTCAGATAATTTCTGTCGATAATCCACGTATTTTTTCGTGCTCATAGAGACATCGCTGAATTTGCGCCTTGCGGGCTAACGCCGAGAACCTTCCCCACCTCCTCCGGGTCATTACAAAAATCAAACACACTTTCGCGGCTGATTAATCCCTTTTTGTAAAGGTTAAGCAGGGCATTATCAAGTAGCACCATACCTATCCGGGACTGAGTGAGCATGATATTAGGTATCTGATGAATCTTACCGTCTCTGATGAGGTTTTTTACTGCTGGAGTGCCTAGCATAATCTCGATAGCGGCTACCCTTCCGCCGCCAACTTTAGGAACCAGCGCCTGACACAGAATCCCAACCAGTAAGGATGCCAGACGCGACTGAACCAGAGGGCGCTCATGAGGAGGAAAGATGTCTACTATTCTTTCAATAGCCTGGGAGGCGCTCGGAGCATGGCCGGTGGTTAATAGTAGATGTCCGGTTTCCGCCAGGGTAATTGCTGCTGCTGCCGTCTCTAGGTCCCTCATTTCGCCAACCAGAATAACATCCGGGTCCTGCCGCAAAACGTGCCTCAATGCCTCAGCAAAAGATTTGGTATCGCCACCAAGTTCACGCTGGGTAATAGTGCACTTGTCGTTGGTATAGACGAACTCTATAGGGTCCTCTATGGTAACCACACGGCGCTTCTCAATGCCGTTCAGGTAATTAATCATGGCATTCAGCGTCGTCGATTTGCCGCTCCCGGTAGGTCCGCAAACCATCACCAGCCCACGGGGCTTACGAATCAGGTCTTTACATACATCGGGTAATCCGAGTTGTTCGAGGCTGGGAGCGTGCCCGGGTAGCAAGCGGATGACAAGGCTGACTGTGCCGCGTTGTTTGGCAGCATTGCACCGAATTCGACCTACCTCAGGGACAGTATAGCCAAAATCCAGTTCAAGGTCATGCTCGAACCTGGCTCTTTCTTCCTCGGTAGTTATCTGGGCAAGCCACCGGGCGATATCATCAGAGGTTAGTGGCGGAATATCGGTTTGCGGTGTCAGCGCACCATGAATACGGAATATCGGAGGACCAAAGGCAACAATATGCACATCGGACGTATGTTTCTCAGATGCCAAACGAATCAGCTCTAAAATATCCATCGCTCACTCTCCTGTGTTAATAACTATGGAAAAATCCATCCCCTCCTCTTCGTTTTGCGCTATGCTGGCAATAATAACCTCATGAAATCTATTGGTAGCTTCCAGTCGCCGGGCGTATGAAAAAACCACGTCTTCATCTGGTGACCAGCCGCTTATGGTCAATGTGCCCTTGTCAAACTTAACACCATTCACAATAATGTCACCGGGCAGGTTGTCTATTGCCACTCGTGTACTGCTGGTCCCGCTAACCTGCTTTCCAAGATTACCAATTATCGTAAAATCAGAACCCCCACCCGCAGCAATATTCATATTCTGAAAAGTAAGTTCCCCCAACCTGCCACTATTATCCAACTTTACGAAATACGATATGACTACCCTTCCGGCAGGCGCCCGACCGCTTGTGGTCACTATGTTGTTAGTATAGCTGACACTTGCACTTGTGTTGCTCGATAAACTAACTGTGGCTACTTCCAGGGCGCGGGTAATTCCGATAGTCTGCCCTTCTAGAACACCAAGCTCTGCGGTAAGGTTATTCTGGGATGCTCCGGTCTCGGCAATTTTCTTTTGAAGATTGATGATATTATTGGTCAGCACACTCCTCTGTAACATCTTCTGCTGGAGTTGCAGTTCAGCAGTTTTCAATTGGTCACCCATCGAAGCAATATCAGCAGAAGCAATTTGCATAAGGACTAGCAGGAGTACAAGGACAATAGCAGCAACGGCAGCACTGGGCAGGGCAAAGACATTGGTTAACAGCACGGGTTTAGGCCGGTAT